>DAIEQT010000454.1 GCA_027347545.1 Ignavibacteria bacterium
TCAACATAAGATGGTTTTGCAATCACGCGAAGCAATCCCGAAAGTTCTTTGGCTTTTACGGAATCAACCTTTATTGTTTCTTCAAAAAACTTATTTGGATTGGCAACAACCTTAAACTCAGCCGGAGAAACGGAAAGCGTACTTTCCAACTGCCCGGCAAGAACAACAATTAATCCTTGTCCAACAATAATTGCGATACGGAAAAATATTGAGCGGAACCCAATAAAATAAGATTGGCGGCTCTCCCGTAAACCGAGCAAGTAAAATCCATCTGCGGCTATCTCATGTGTTGAAGCAGCAAAGGCAAGAATCCAAAAGAAGATTAGAGTGAATTGAAAAAAATCGGGTATGGGAATAGTTAAACCAACGCCTGCTAATCCGCCGCCGATTAATAACTGCATTATCAAAATCCAATAACGTTTTGTGCGGAGAACATCTACTAACGGAGCCCACAAAGGTTTAATAATCCAAGGTAAGTAGAGCCAGCTTGTATAAAGCGCAATGTCTGCGTTGGAAATTCCCATCCACTTGTACATTATTGCGGAAAGCAAAACTACAATCGAGTAAGCAAATCCTTCGGCAAAATAGAGCGAAGGGATCCAGTTCCAAGCATTTCTAGTTTTTTCTATTTTTTCAATTTCGGTTTCTTCTGATGTCATTTCGTTTCGATAGTTTCAATTATTATTTCAGCGAAGACTTCTGCGGAGAATTAGGTTTCAATTTATGATTGAAGAAACACACTCCCTCTATCTTCTTTCCATTAAACAGTTGCGAAAATAGGCAAATTGGCATGAACATAAAAGATTGTCATTTCTACGGTTGAAACACTACTAAATACTAAGTAGATTAATATTAGTTCTAAATCCGTTGTGTGAATTAATTACAGTCTGCAACAAAAGTAACTTTTTGATTGAAAAATAGTACGCAGATTTAACTGATCTTTAATGATTAACACAGATTGAATATTGAAAAGTTACTTTTGCCCAGTATTAATCAACTTTAATTTCTAATTCACACAACCGGTTAGTTCCAAATGAAATTATAAAAACGATAAACCGAAAGGAGGGAATTATGAAATTCCTCAGACTACAAAAACTTGTTTTACTTTTTCTTCTTTTAGTTATAGCTACGGTTGGCTGTAAAAAAGATGATAACCCAACAGAAAGTTCAAACAGCACTTTTGTCGCAACATGGAAGCTCACTAAACTAAGCGCAACAATTTCCGGGACTCCGATGGAAATGACACCAGAGCAAGCCGGTACTCAAATGACTATTGTTGCAAACCAAGACAATACATTTACGATGACAACCACAGATGGAACCGGAACTAAAACTAATACCGGAACATGGAGTACTACCGGTACCCAACTTACTCTTAAATACTCTGATGGAACAAGCGCTACTTACGACTATACACTTTCCGGCTCAACACTTACAATCAAAAATTATCCATACACTCATGAAACGTTTGGAAATCTTTTACTCAATCTTCAGTTTACAAAACAATAACTTGCTTAAACAAAAAAGACGACCAACCAGGTCGTCTTTTTATTCTCTTAAAACAGAATCTCGGTTTACTTCTCGATTACAGCTTTAATACTTTTAAGAAACTCTTCCATTCCGCTATTAGAGTGTTCGTAGTTCTGCTCGGTTGCAAAACCTTTTTGAGTCCAAGTGAAAAGAGTTTTCTCATCAGAAATAATTTCTACGTTGTAAGTAACAGTAGAATAGTTTTCCGGTTTGTCTTCCAATCCGGAAAAGCCGCTCCAATAACTATAGCTAATTAATTCATTTGGAATGAGTTCAAGTATGACGCCATGGTCGCGGTATTTATTTCCTTCCCACTCTCCTTGAAAAACAATTTCGCTGCCGACTTTCCAATTGGTAACAGTTTCTGTACCGTAAAGATAGTCTTTAATTATAGCCGGATCGGTTAAACCTTTCCAAACTTTTGCTAGCGGTGCATTTATTTCGATTGATCTTGAAACTACTAAATCGTTTAACATGCTTGTTCCTTTCTTGTGAGTGATTGTTTTTTACTTAACTGAAGTTACGCGCGAATTGAATTTTGTGAATTATCTTTAGTGAAACTTTGTGGCTTAGTGCCTTCGTGGCTCAATTTCTTATGTTTTCTTTTGCCACCAAGTCACAAACCTGCCCGCCACATTGAACATACTTTAGCAGGCGGGGACACTAAAAAAATCACAAAGTGCGTAACTTCAGTTACTTAAGATAAATCATTTTCTTAGTTTCGGAAAAAGTTGGCGTTTGAATTCTGTAGAAGTAAACTCCGCTAGGCAAACCGCTTGCGTTAAAAGCCGCCTCATATTTCCCGGGCAGTTTGACTTCATTCACCAGAGTCTTAATTTCTCTTCCGAGAACGTCAAAAATTTTTACTTCTACTTTTGATAGTGTTGAGACCTCATATTTTATTACTGTTTGAGGGTTAAACGGATTCGGGTAGTTTTGATCTAACTTAAACCGGTCCGGTAATACGGCATCGTTGTTATCAATCCCAACATCAATATTTACTGTGGAAAAAATAATTTCATCACCAACTTGAAATGGTTTACGTGATGAAAAAACGAGAACATCTCCTTCCTTTGGCGAAATAGGAGTACCATTTACTGGATAACGAAATTGGATTCTCCATGACAGTTTGAATTGGGAATCGTTGTTAGGGTATTCTACCAAAACAATATCGTCGTCAATACCAAACTTGTAATTCCTATCGTTATCAAATAATTCACAATCAACCGGCTGGTTGGTGCTAGCGTTTATTACTTTTAGATTGAGTGACATTTTGGTATATGGTGTAGTATAAACCGGGGAGTTATAAAACGATATTTTATAATCGTACGGTTGAAAGATGTTTCTTGCTGGAGAACTTTTATCGAGCATAACAGTTACATAGTAGTTGCAATTACCGGAAATCCATTTTGTTGATCCCGGAATGATCTCTTTTTTATCTTCATCATTTATAATTAATCTGATCCCGTCAAACAATTCGCTTTCTGTATTCTTTTGTAAAAGTGTTGGCGGAACTACTGTTTTATTTTTAGTAATGTTTTTTATTGTATAGCCCTTCGAGGTTGAATCTGCCAGTTTCACAAATTTTAGCAGATAACGATCTTTCGATAACAGAGCGGGATTTATAACGGAAAGAAAAACTTCTCCTGTACCTAATGTTTTAATAGATTCAGAGTAGACTCTCGCATCCAATAGTTTATGCGTGTTATTAATTTTAAACAATCTTGAAAATACAATTGTTGAATCTGTCTGACTTCTTAAAACCGCCTTAAGTACATATGAGTCGCTGTTGGCAATTGAGATTGTATTCCAGTTATACTCAAGTATGCCGGTCTCCGTTGTTTTATATAACAGATCCCACTTTGCTGAATTGTTTCCAAAATAGATTTCAGTCTGGAACTGATCCGAATCCGCATCACCGCTTTCCCATTGAACTTTTACGATTTCTTTGAAAGTGTATAGTGAATCGTTTGGAGAGATAAATCTAATCTGCGGAGGAACTTTCTCTTCGTTATTTATCACTGTAGAATTCGGTGTAACAAACTCGCCGTAATCCGTTTTGCTAAAGCAAACAACCTTAAATTTGTAAAAGGTTCCATCTTGAAAATCTTTCGAGTTAATTATAAACTTCCCGGAAAGCTCGTTATCCGTTTTATAGTATTTATATGTAACTCCATCTGAGGATACTAGCAAAGCTGCTTTTAGAGTTTGGCTGATATAATTTGCTGCGTTATAGTTTAATTCAACTTCACCTTTAATTTCTTTCAGTGCAGATAAATTGGAAATTCCTATTGAAAATTTATTAAATGCGGAAATAGAAAAGTCATTATTGCAAAGCAGTTCCGAAGCGTATTTATTTAACAGAAGCTCGTCAAGACTCATTCCCCAGACAAACGCGCTTATAAGTTGCTTTTTTGTTCCTCTCTTAAATTCAAATAACCCGGTGCCCATTATAAGCTGAATGTTACTTTTTAGTTGGTTTCCGGTAAACATTTCTTGCGAAAGTTTATTCCAAAGAGATTCATCA
>DAIEQT010000457.1 GCA_027347545.1 Ignavibacteria bacterium
ATGTCTGTTACAAGAAAAGATGTAGAATATATTGCTTCGCTTTCTAAACTGAAGTTTGAAGAAAGCGAGCTTGATAACTTCACTCATCAATTAAACGACATCCTCGCGTATGTCGAAAAACTGAACGAGCTTGATACAGAAAATGTTGAACCGCTTTCTCATCCGGTTGAAAACAAAAATGTTTTTCGGAAGGATGAATTGAAGCCTTCGATTTCTACTGAAGAAGCTTTGAAAAACTCACCAAGCAAAACGGAAGAGTTCTTTAGAGTTCCTAAAGTGATTAACCAATAACTCCGCTATAGATAATGATCGTAGGAATAATCCCCGCACGCTTTGCATCATCACGTTTAATGGGAAAACCGCTTGCAGATATTGGCGGCAAACCAATGATTCAGCATACATACCTAAGCGCAAAAAAATCCAAACTGTTGGATAAAGTTATCATTGCGGTTGATGACGAAAAAGTTTTTCAAGTTGTAACCGCTTTTGGCGCAGAAGCTTTTATGACACCGAAAGACTGCGCCAGCGGTTCCGACAGGATTGCTTATGTAACGGAAAAAATTCCCGATGCGGAAATCATCGTTAACATTCAAGGCGATGAACCCTTTATTAAAGGGAAGATGATTGATCAGGCAATTGAGCCTCTTTGGATAGATAAGAAGGTAAACCTTTCCACACTTGCCAGAAGAATTACAAATGTAGAAGAAATGAAATCTCCGGCGGTTGTTAAGGTTGTTTTCGATTATCACAACTATGCAATGTATTTCTCACGTTCTCCTATTCCTTTTGTGCGGGACGCACGGACAAATCTTGAAAAGGTTCAATCGGCTGATATTTATAAACACATTGGTCTTTATGTTTACCGCCGTGAGACTTTACTTAAGTTTACTACACTAAAGCCTACAGATTTAGAGCAAATTGAAAAACTTGAGCAGCTACGATTTCTGGAAAATGGATTTAAGATGAAGATTGTTGTTACCGAGTATGATAGTTTATCTGTTGATACACCGCGCGATCTTGAATTAGCCCGCCGTTTCTTAGAACGCCAGAATAAAAAGTAATTGTACGAAGTTGAAAACTCTTTGCGTTCTTTGCGGAGTCTCCTTTGCGCTCTCTGCGTTTAAATCTTTCACCTTCAGATTACACATTGTCTTTTCCACCCATCCGTGCTATTTTTGAACAGCAAAAATTGGAGTAATTAATGGATAGCAAGATTAGAGTATTGGTTGCCAAAGCCGGATTAGATGGACATGATAGAGGAGCTAAAGTTGTAGCCGCAGCGCTTAGAGATGCCGGAATGGAAGTTATTTACACCGGCTTGCGTCAAACTCCCGAAATGATTGTAGAGGCGGCAATTCAAGAAGATGTACACGCAATTGGAATTAGTATTCTTTCCGGTGCGCACATGACAATCTTTCCGCGCATTTTGCAATTGATGAAAGACAAAGAAGTTGATGATATTCTTTTGTTTGGCGGCGGAATTATTCCGGAAAGTGATTTGGTGAAGCTTAGAGAATTAGGTGTTGGAATGCTTTTTACACCGGGAACATCCACACAAGATATTATTAAGTATCTGAATGAATGGGTAGATAAACACCCGAAGAATTGAGGTAGCGTTCAGCAATCAGCCATCGGCTGTCAGCTATAAGCTAAGATTTGAAAAGAGCCCTACAATTTGTGGGTTTTTTTTTGTAATTCTGAGGAGTTACTCGCAACGATTCGATGACTTGTAGAAATTGTTGCTTTAATGTAAAGACGTTGCGCGCAACGTCTCTACCAAGCTTTTATTATGAGTTTATAATTGCATTGATTTTCCCGATTGTATTTTAGATTTTAACAATGAAATAAATATTGTCGTCTGTATCATCCTTTATCTGGGGAGATGTTATGAAAT
>DAIEQT010000464.1 GCA_027347545.1 Ignavibacteria bacterium
CGATGAATAAACTTTCCCTTAAGTGGGGATTAATTTCGCTCCATTGCAAAGACATTAGTGATAGGCACAATGCATCTAAGATTGTTCACCAAATGCTTTTGAATCAAGAGATTGTTGACAAAGGTGATCTGGTAATTTTTACAGAAGGTGGATTGAAAATCAAAAACGCCCGAGAAAACTGGATACGTTTTGAAGTCGTTTAATTATTAAACTCATCCGGGTTTTGTAAAGCAAAATCCGGATTTTTTTTAGGTACGGAATGAAATCCCATCAAGAAGAATTAAAACTTGCAAAATGGTGGGAACCGCATTCAAGCGGCAAAATACTCTGTACCCTTTGCCCGCGTTATTGCACAATCGGTGAAGATCAAATTGGCTTTTGTTTTATTAGACAAAACATAAATGGAAAACTTTATTCACTTGGTTACGGCAGACCAACCGGATTCGCGATTGACCCAATTGAAAAAAAACCACTCAACCATTTCTTGCCCGGCTCTACAATTCTAAGTTTCGGCACTGCCGGCTGCAATCTCGGATGTAAGTTTTGCCAGAACTGGTCAATCAGTAAAGCAAAACTAAATTCTGTCCACTCACAGTTCGCTTCGCCGGCAGAGGTAATTAACATTGCAATCAAACATAAAACTCCATCCATAGCCTTTACTTATAACGACCCGGTAATCTTTGGTGAATATGTAATTGATATTTCCAAACTTGCTCGAGAGCAAAACATCAATTCTGTTATGGTAACCGCCGGCTACATTGATAAGAATGCCCGCAAAGAAGTTTTTGAATTCATTGATGCCGCCAATATTGATCTCAAAGCCTTCTCAGAAATGTTCTATCACAAACTTACTTTTTCTCATCTCGCTCCGGTTCTTAATACACTGATCTGGCTTAAAAACGAAACGAATATCTGGTTTGAAATTACCACGCTCTTAATTCCAAAGGAAAACGATTCGGAAGAAGAAATTAAGCGTATGAGCGAGTGGATTCTTAAAAACTTAGGAGAGGATGTTCCGCTTCACTTTACCGCTTTTCATCCGGATTTTAAGTTAACCGATAAGCAAGCCACTCCATTATCAACACTGGTTTCCGCGAGACAAATTGCTCGGCAAATGGGAATCAAGTTTTGCTATCTTGGAAATGTACACCACGTGGAAAGTCAAACAACATACTGCCCTAACTGTAAAGAAGTTTTAATAAAGCGGGATTGGCATTCAGTTACTTCCAACTGCGCAGCTAATGGTTTATGCAGCCGTTGTGGAACCCCGCTGCCAGGTAAATTTTACTAAAGAATAAGCTCGCATATATATTTTAAACTGAATATCTTTTAAACGACTTTTAGTCAACTTATTAATTCATTAATATAATTCTAACCAGCCAGGAGAAGTTATGTTAAAACAAATTACTATGGGGATTTTTACAATTTTTCTATTAATGTCGGTAACTACACAAGCTCAGGGTAAATTAGGGTTTGTGGGGAAAATCTTCGATAAGAAAGAAGCAAACATTTTATTTGGAGATGTCAAAAGCTCTTTCGAGCTTAAGCCCAATGTTCTTAAACTGGCTTTACTCAATGCAAAGGATTATGTATTTATTGCAGTTAGAAACGGTCGCATTTCTTTTGTAAACGAGAAAAAACAAGTTCTCGCCGGTGATTTACAACCCATTAGCGCAACTGAAACTGTTTATGTCATTAGCAAAGATAAAATGGCAGAGTTTGTTTCATTAATCGGCAGTGCGCCAATAGTAGTGGAGGAAAGGAGCGGGACAATAACTATTACTGCTACGGATTATACCTTGGAACAGTTGCTATCTTGTCCTCCAATATGTTTTTAATGAATAGTCTAGCCGAAATATTTCAGTATTTAATTCTTGTAAGTATTGTAATATGGATTTTACCACCTATACGGCAATATAAGAGTTATATGTTTGATTTTTTCTTGGTACTTTCTATAATTGATCCAGCAACTCTGTTCTACGGTCTAATTACAAAGACAAATATTCCTCTGTGGTTAATTGCTTTTTTTATTTATTTGTTAGTTGTTAGCGTTTTGTCAGAGGAGTTACTGAAAAAATTTAAATATGCTTTCATAGCCATCCCACTATTATTCAGCATAATTATTCCTTTAATGACAACAATGCATTATCATATTCTTTTCATTTGTATGGATTTGGTGCTTCTATTTGTTTTCTTGAAATGGTTAATTACATCTTACGTTGAGAGTAAAAGACTAAACATTTTTTATTTTATGCTTGTCTTTTATATGCTAACTGTAATTCTAAAATTCTTCAATCTATTATTTGGTTTTGCTGATGCCTCTGCATTCTTTATTATTACAAGTATTACCCAAATCATCTTTGGACTCTTCTTTTCGATCGTTAGAGAAGATGGATCCGGAATCGCTCATTAGTGTAGAGAACCCTTTATTATTTGGTCTCTTTCTGATGACGGTGATGATTATGGTCATCCTCGTTTA
The DNA here is from genome assembly GCA_027347545.1 of Ignavibacteria bacterium. Classification (GTDB taxonomy): domain Bacteria; phylum Bacteroidota; class Ignavibacteria; order Ignavibacteriales; family Melioribacteraceae; genus Stygiobacter. Next base: position 2,480 of record DAIEQT010000464.1, read on the forward strand.
CAACCGCTTCATTATTATTCCATTGAAGAAGAAGCATCTTGCCGAGGAAGAAAATCTTAAGCTACAGCAGGCTGAGTTAATGGCTTTGTTCGCTTCTCTTTCTCCCGACCCAATTTTTAGATTTGATGAAACCGGAAAGATTATTCTTGCCAACAATTCCGCTCATAAAATTTTTCCGCATAAAATTTTGCTTGGCGAGCAAGTTCAAACCATCCTTCCTTTTACCCAAGATTATGATTTGCTTGATGTAATTGATTCCGGCAGAACACTAATGAATACGTTTCCATTTGAAAAGAGCTATTATCAATTTTTAATTGTTGGAAGCCAAAAGTTCAAAATGTGCCAGGTTTACGGAAGAGATATTACCGAACTTAAATTAACCGAGAAAGACCTTAAAGAAGCATTGGTCAAGGCTGAAGAATCAAAAAAGATGAAAGAATTTTTCTTGGCTCAAATTTCACACGAAATTCGTTCGCCTTTAAATGTTATTGTTGGCTACGCCGATTTGCTTAGTGATGAGCTAAAAGACACTGAGCGTGCTGACTTAGTTGCAATCTTAAAATCCGTAAAGAACAATAGTAAACGATTATACCGCACTTTCGACTTATTGCTGAATATGTCGCAAATTCAGACCGGGCGCTACGATGCCCGCTTTGAGAAAGTTGATATTTATGCATTGTTAAATACAATTCATGCCGAATACAAATCCTTAGCTGAAGAAAAAGGATTGCATTTACTTCTAAACAACACGCTGGAAAATGCAGTTATAGTTTATTGCGACCATTATTCAATTGCTCATGTTTTTGTCAATCTAATTGATAACGCAATTAAATATACTAAACACGGAAGCGTCGAAATTAAAATCTACAAAGAGAACACAAACATAAATGTAGATATCGTTGATACCGGCAAAGGAATGTCCAAAGAGTTTGTTGATAATCTATTTATTCCATTTACTCAAGAAGAGATGGGTTATACGAGACGCTTTGATGGAACAGGACTCGGTTTGGCAATTGCCAATAGTTTTACTGCTCTGAACAATGCAAAAATTAGAGTAACAAGCGAACAAGAAGTAGGAACAACATTCACAGTTATTTTAAACGGAGATAAAACATGGGGCAACCCAAAGATAAACCAAAACTCTTAATCGTTGAAGACGATTATGAGAACCAGAAATTTCTCACCCTCTTTTTGGGGAGATATTTCGAAGTTGATTCATGCGATTCTTCCGATACTTTTTACGACTTATTAAGCAAGAATAAATACGATTTGTTATTGATGGATATTTCCATTAGGGGACAAAAAGACGGGCTCGAGCTTACTAAAGAGATTAGACTAAATCCGACTATGTCTTCCATCCCGGTTGTTTGTTATACTGCACATGCCTATCGAGAAGATAGGCTTAATGCTCTCGCTGCCGGATGCGACGAATATATCAGCAAGCCGTCTAATATTTATTCACTGTTACAAACACTCTTGCTGCACGCTAAAAATAAATCTGTTCAACTTCCGCATGAATCTTTTAACCCAGGATTTGCAACAGTATAAAAAAAGTCCCGTTCGCTAACACGGACGGGACTTAATTATTTCTATACTATCGTCAGATCAATATCTGTAGTAATCCGGCTTAAATGGACCTTTGACTGTAACACCAATGTATTTGGCTTGTTTCTCGTTTAACGTTTCAAGCTCAACACCAATTTTACTTAAGTGCAGCCTTGCAACTTGTTCATCCAAATGTTTAGGAAGCATATAGACTTTGTTCTCATATTTATCTGAGTGTTGCCAAAGCTCTAACTGTGCAAGTGTTTGGTTTGTAAATGAGTTTGACATTACAAATGACGGATGACCGGTAGCGCAACCAAGATTAACTAATCTTCCTTCTGCAAGTACAATCACATCTTTTCCATCAACGTTGTATTTATCAACTTGTGGTTTAACCGTGTCTTTGGTGTTACCATAGTTCTCATTTAACCAGGCCATATCAATTTCATTATCAAAGTGTCCGATGTTACAAAGAACAGCTTTGTCCTTCATCTTACGAAAATGTTGTTCGGAAATAATATCAACGTTTCCTGTAGCAGTTACAATTATATCGGCACGCGGTACCGCGTCAATCATTTTCTTTACTTCATATCCATCCATAGCAGCTTGGAGCGCACAGATCGGATCAATTTCGGTAACAATAACTCTAACGCCCGCGCTTCTTAATGATTGAGCTGAGCCTTTGCCTACATCACCGTAACCGGCAACGACTGCAACTTTGCCAGCCATCATTAAATCTGTAGCGCGGCGGATCGCATCAACTAAAGATTCGCGGCAACCATACTTATTATCAAATTTAGATTTAGTAACAGAGTCGTTAACATTAATCGCCGGAATTGGAAGTGTCCCTTTTTCAACTCTTTCATACAAACGATGAACACCAGTTGTAGTTTCTTCGGAAATACCTCTAATGCCTTTTACTAATTCCGGAAATTTATCGAGAACCATGTTTGTTAAATCGCCGCCATCATCTAAAATCATGTTCAACGGTTTTTTATTATCGCCAAAGAAAAGTGTTTGTTCAATGCACCAATCGAATTCTTCCAAGCCCATGCCTTTCCAAGCGAAGACCGGAGTTCCCGCGGCAGCAATTGCAGCAGCAGCATGATCTTGCGTTGAAAAAATATTGCATGATGACCATCTGACTTCAGCACCTAATTCAACAAGCGTTTCAATTAACACGGCTGTTTGAATTGTCATGTGAAGACATCCGGCGATGCGAGCATCTTTAAGTGGTTTTGTCGCGCCAAACTCTTTGCGAAGCGACATCAGACCAGGCATTTCTGCTTCGGCTAATTCTATTTCTTTTCTTCCCCATTCTGCTAGGGAAATATCTTTTACTTTATAATCCAGAGTTTTTGTTTCTGCTGCTGCACTCATTTTATTTCCTATTCGTTATAATAATTTTTTAAACAATGGAACCAAGTCTAACTGTTCCCAGGTGAAATCTTTATCGTTACGCCCGAAATGACCGTAAGCGGAAGTTTTCTGATAAATTGGTCTGCGTAATTTTAATCTCTCCATAATTCCGCGAGGAGTTAAATCAACTTCTTGGTTGATGTACTCACCGAGTAATCCGTCAGGAATGACTCCGGTGCCTCTTGTGTTAACATAAACAGAAACCGGTTGAGCAACACCAATTGCATAAGCAACTTGAACTAAACATTCTTTAGCAAGTTTAGCCGCAACAACATTCTTAGCAATATGACGTGCTGCATAAGTAGCGCTTCTATCAACTTTGCTAGGATCTTTTCCAGAGAAAGCACCGCCTCCGTGAGGAGCCCATCCGCCGTAAGTATCAACAATGATTTTTCTTCCGGTTAATCCGCTGTCACCGTGTGGTCCGCCGATTTCAAAACGACCGGTTGGATTCACATAGTATTTTGTTTTCTTATCTAAATATTTCGCCGGGATAACTTTCTTGATAACATGTTCGATTACATCTTCTTTGATTTTCTTTTGGCTAACATCGCCATCATGCTGAGTTGAAATAACAACAGCATCAACACGAAGAGGGTTATTGTTGTTGTCATACTCAATCGTAACTTGCGATTTTGCATCCGGGCGCAAGTAAGGCATGAGTTTCAAATTCTTCTTGCGGATTTCAGCAAGTTTTTTAACAAGCTTGTGTGCATAAACG
>DAIEQT010000468.1 GCA_027347545.1 Ignavibacteria bacterium
TTTTCTAATGACCGCCATTAGAAAAAACATTAGCTAACTTATTTGAATACAATTGGTTAAGCTCATGAGAAATAAGAGATTTTTTTGACTTTTTATATCCGCAAAACTTACATTTTCAGTATAGTATATTTTTCTTTAACAGATTGAAATGTAATACGTTGCTAAACCTTACAAATTTTCCAATGACAAATTTGGGTTAATTTTTTTATTCGTGTAAATTTTTTTAAATACGAGATGAATCCGTTGATTAGTGTGATTATTTTAATAATTTATAAAATTATTTAAAGTGTTTTTCAATAATTACTGATTCATACGCTAATTGATATAGTGCAGAATAGCCATTTTAGTAGATAACCATTATTTTTAATGTGGTTAAGGTTTTGAATACATACAAATTAAAAACATAAAAATGTCCTTGGAGCAGTCAAATGCAAAAATTATCCAGACTAACAATTCTAATTTTATTGGCTATGGTTTCTGTTTCATTTTCTCAGCAGTCGGTTTTCAAAAACTTTATTACCGTTAAGGATGGGAAATTAATGGATGGTGAAAAAGAGTTTCGCTTCATCTCTTTTAACATTCCAAATCTGAATTATGTGGAAGATGAATTTGATTACGGTACAAAACAACTTTACAGAATGCCGGACGCATTTGAAATTACCGATGCAATGGAAAGCATTAAGCAGCTTGGCGGAAATGTAATCCGCAATTACACTTTTCCTATTCGAAACATAAAAGAAGAACCATATCCAACCTACATTGTAGAACCGGGTAAGTTTGATGAACAATCATTTAAAACTATGGACACTCTTTTGGCAATTGCCAATCAAAAGGGAATTAGAGTAATTCTACCATTTGTAAATAATTGGCAATGGATGGGTGGAAGACCACAGTACGCAGATTTCCGTGGAAAAAATCAAGATGATTTCTGGAGCGATCCGCAGCTTATTGAAGATATTAAAGCAACAATAAACTTTGTCGTCAGCAGAAAGAATACTGTTACCGGAGTTCTTTACAAAGATGATAAATGCATTATGTGTTGGGAAACCGGAAATGAACTTTATTCAACTCCGGAATGGACGGCAACTATTTGCAGGTACATAAAAAGTTTAGATCAGAACCACTTGATCATGGATGGCTACAATGCAATTGATGGAATTCCTATGCAAGAAGAATCATTTACCGAACCATCGGTTGATATTGTAAGCACTCATCATTACGAAAGCGATCCGGCAAAACTTATAGAAAACATTGGCAAGCATATCCAAAAAGTAGCGGGTAGAAAACCTTACATTGTTGGCGAGTTTGGTTTTGTTGGCACTCCGGCAATTGAGAAGGCGCTCGATTTTATAATTAAGAATAATGTTTCCGGCGCAATGATCTGGAGTTTACGTTATCATAGAAAAGAGGGCGGATTCTATTGGCACAGCGAACCGCTTGGCGGCGGAATTTACAAGGCTTATCATTGGCCCGGATTTACAAGTGGAATTGAATATGATGAGAAAAACTTGCTTAACGTAATGCAGAAAAAAGCTTTTGAGATTCAAGGATTAAAAACTCCGGAAGTTGCTAAACCTTCTTCACCAAAACTCTTACCTATTTCAGAACCGGCTCATATTTCTTGGCAAGGTTCTGTTGGCGCTTCTGCATATGATATCGAAAGATCTGTTTCGGCAAGTGGTCCTTGGCAAATTGTAGGATATAACATTGATGATGCTAGTGTGCAATATTTTTCTTTGTTTAACGATTCAAGCGTTGAGCTTGGCAAAAATTATTTCTATAGAGTAATTGCAAAAAATTCCGGTGGAATTTCCGAGCCATCAAATGTTGTTGGTCCGGTTAAAGCGCAAAGAAAATGTCTTATTGATGATATGATAAACTTTGGTACACTCTTTAATAAGAATGGAAATGTTTCGATTGTTACTGATAATGATAGATCATTCCGTGAGAAAACACATAGAATGCTTGGCGAGCCAAACTCTGAATTGATTTATACTGTTAACGGCAATCTAAATGCGTGTAAAGTATTTGCATTTTCTGAAGATGATGAAGCATCTCTGGATTTTTATGTCTCTGCAGATAATAAAGAATATTTAAAAGTTGAATTCGAACGCGTTTCCTTGTTTAACGGAAAAGGAGATTATGGTTATTGGGTTCCTAGTACATATTCTTATACAGCTCCGGAAATCTTAAAAGCCAATTTTGTTAAGATTGTTTTCAAACAAAAAACACAAGTGGCGCGTGTTGAAGCATATTACGTTGATTAGCTTCATCAGTAAGTAATAAAATATCATTTCATCAAACAACCTTAAACGTAGCTTTAAGGTTGTTCTTTTCAACGTTCTCACATTTGCCGCTTATTAAAAATTTTCTGACCAAGCAATCTTTAAACCGGCATCGTTCAAGTGTATACAAAAGGCAATTATTATTTTGATAACACTTTATTAGCTTCATAAACTTGGGGAACTACGTATTATTTTAAACAGACGATTTGGGCTCAAATAACCGTTTTTACATTGCCTTATCCTTGGCATAATTTCTGGGTTAACCTGAGGTTAGTCCATTTAAGAGGAAGCATGAAAGCCAACTATGTAATAAAATTAATAGCAATACTATTATTCTGGATTCTATCACTAATAGCAATAGATGCGCAGCCAAGAATTAATTTCAACAATCAGAATTTGTTTATGAGCGGAGCCAATGTTGCTTGGATTAACTTCTCAAACGATTTTGGTCCAAGCAATATGCAAATTTCCAATTTCAAAAATTACTTTAAGCAGTTTAGCGAAGCGGGTGGAAATTCAATCCGTATTTGGATGCACACTACCGGCTCTAACTCTCCTACTTTTTCTGCCGATGGAATGGTAACCGGACCCGGAACCGGAACAGTGGATGATGTGAAAGCAATTCTTGATGCCGCATGGGAATACAAAATTGGTTTGATGCTCTGCCTTTGGTCATTTGATATGCAGCGTAGTACAATTGGTACAAGCTTATTAACTAAGACAAAAAAGATTCTAATGGATTCTGTTGCTACACGTTCTTATATCAATAACGCATTAATTCCAATGGTTCAAGCCGCCAAAGGGCATCCGGCTTTATTAAGCTGGGAAGTTTTTAATGAGCCGGAAGGAATGAGTGTAGAGTTTGGGTGGAAAAGCATTACAACAACAGAAATCCCGATGTTCAATATTCAACGGTTTACAAATATGGTAGCCGGTGCAATTCATAGAACCGATCCCAACGCAAAAGTTACAAATGGCGCATGGTCTTTTTATGCTATGACTGATATGAATTATTTATCAAAGGTTTCTCCAAAACTATTATATGACGGACTTTCAACCGAAGAGAAGACAAACATTCAACGGAAGATAGAGGAGAAGTATGGTGTTCATCTTACGTTCGATCAAATTAAAGAAGACTTTGTAAAAAGTTTAGCTAACTCGAACTACTACCGCGATGATAGATTAATTGCTGCCGGCGGAGACCAGAAAGGTACATTGGATTTCTACTGTGTTCATTATTACGCCAGCAATTTTGGAACGGCTCTGTCTCCATTCCATCATCCTTACAAAGACTGGGGTCTGGATAAGCCGTTGATTGTAGCAGAGTTTAGAGTTGAAGATTCGCACGGAATTAAATATCAAGATTTATATACTAACTTAATTCAGAATGGTTATGCCGGAGCGATGACCTGGTATTGGGATAACCCAACCGATAACGCTAGAATGCGCGAACAGATGAGAGTTATTTATGAAAAATATCCATATGATTTGGTTGTAGCTCCAAAGAGCGGTGCAATTTATTCATTTACAACTAATGCAATTGTTATCAATAAGGGAGAATCTGTTACGCTTGAGTGGAAAGCTTCTGTCGGCTCAACTGTAAAACTTGATGGCGAAACTGTTGAGTACAAAGGAACCAAGGTAATCACTCCAAGTTCAACCGGTACGCATACGCTAATAGCCTCCGGAGAATTGAATACAACAAAATCTGTTTTTATAGAAGTTATTCCCTCCGGGAAAATTATCTCCTTTAGCGCTTTACAAAATCCTATTGCGGCTGGTGAAAGCTCAACTCTTGTTTGGGATACTTCTCCGGGTTCAATTGTAACAATCAATGGGCAATCAGTTCCGGAAGATGGTACGTTGGAAGTTAAGCCGCTTACAAATCCATCAGTTTATACATTAGAAACTAAAGGGGAGATTTCTGAAAAATCTATTGTTGAAATTACTCTTGTGCCTGCTGGAGAAGTTAACCGTGCTATGGGAAGAACGGTTACAGCCTCCTCAGTATTGGAAAACTCTACAGCAAACACTCCCGATTTAGCTGTAGATGGAAATTATTTTACCAGCTGGACGAGCTCAAATGTAGAGCCGCAATGGATTCAAATTGACTTAGGTAAGAGTTTTAATATTTCTAAGATAGTTGTGTTTTGGGGAACCGCGTACGCAAAAACATACCGCATAGGAGTTTCTAACGATCTGCTAAATTGGACAGTTCTTAAAACATCTACCACAGGAGCCGGCGGATATGAAGAGCTAACAAATCTTGCTGCTAAAGGGAGATATTTCAAAATGTTTTGCGACAAGAAAGGAACAAGCGCATACTTTTCGGTTAACGAAATAGAGATTTATGGAACGCCGGTTCCAACAGATATAGTTGAAGAAAAATTACCAGCAGAATTTTCACTTTCGCAGAATTATCCAAATCCGTTTAATCCGGCAACTACCATTAGCTATACAATCCCGTCAAACGTGAAAGGTGAAACGATAAACGTAACGTTAAAAGTGTATGATGTACTGGGGCGGGAAGTAGCAACTCTTGTAAATGAATACAAACCAGTTGGGACTTACAACGCAAAATTTAATGTAGAGACTTGCCGCGGCAAGTCTTTACCTAGTGGAGTTTATTTCTACAAATTAACTTCGGGTGATTTTGTCTCGACTAAAAAAATGATTTATTTAAAGTGAGCCTGAAGCAATGAAAAGATTTATTCTGTTTGTAATATACTTGTTCTTCGTTTCCATATCGTTTGCACAAGTAAAACAAATACGTGTTGCTTGTGTTGGCAACAGTATTACTCACGGCAGCGGTGGAACAACTGCTTATCCTTATCAACTCGGTCTTCAACTTGGCAGTCATTACGAAGTTAAGAACTTTGGCGTCTCCGGAACAACACTGTTGAAGAAAGGGGACTATCCTTACTGGAAAGAGGCCTCTCTACAGAACGCAAAAGATTACGATCCTCACATTGTAATTATTAAGCTTGGTACAAATGATAGTAAGCCTCAGAACTGGGTTTACAAAAATGAATTCTATCAAGATTATGTTGCATTGATAAAAGAGTTTAGAATGAATGGACGAAAGCCGCAGATTTACTTAGCCCGTCCTTGCCCTTCGTTTATTGTTTTGGCTGGAATTAACGGTACCATTATTAGAGAGCAAACTCTTCCGTTAACGGATTCTGTTAGAAAAAACACAAACACACATTTAATGGATTTCTATACTCCGTTTGCTGATAAGAGCAATTTGTTTCCGGATGGCGTGCATCCAAGTGCTGAATGTTATAAACAGATGGGGCAGATTGCCGCCGCAACAATTCTAAATAGTCCCTCTGGAGACTGTCGCATAATTAATGAATCAATAATTTATCAGTGTAAATCCGTTAAATCTGCGTCATCCGCGGGCTATTTATTAAAAAATATTAATTATGCGACGGCCACCTCTGGAGTAATTCGTTATTTTAATTCCAAGCAAGCTACATTCGAGAAAGGAAAATCCGTAAATCTGTTTTGGGAAACTACAACCGGCTCTCAAACGTCAATTGATGGAACTGCTGTAAAAGAAACTGATTCGCTTATTGTTTATCCAACTAAAACAACAACTTATACATTGATTACTAAAGGAACATTCCCGGATACTGCCAAAGTAACTGTTACTTATTATCCGCCTGGCAAAGTAAAAACCTTTACTTCTAAACCAAGTATGATTGAAAAGAACAGCACAGAAACAAGTACGCTTAGCTGGACAACTTCCGAAGGTTCGAACGCAACACTTGATGGAATTTCTGTTGACGCTAACGGAAACAAAATTGTCTCTCCAAAAGTTACAACTACGTACGAACTTGCTGCCAAAGGTGATATTACCGAAACAAGTAAAGTAACAATTCAAGTTCTTGATGCTGATAAAATCAACAGATCGTTAAGCGGCGGAATAAAAGCTTCTTCAACAGTTAGATCATACATTCCGGCAAATGTTATGGATGGAAATACCACAACATTTTGGAAGAGCGGAAGTGAAGTTTCACCTTGGATTTATATTGATCTCTTAAAGACAATGGAAATTACCAGAGTTGTTTTGAATTGGGGAAACATTTACGCGAAAAGTTATTTTTTACAATCCATTAGTGAAAACGGCATAACGACAAAAAATATTTACAGCACTACAACCGGTGATGGCGGAATTGATGATGTAACCTCCTTAACCGGAAGTGCCCGTTATGTTAGGTTGCTATGCACAGTTCGTTCAACCGCAGATTCCGGATATGTTCTAAATGAGTTTGAAGTTTACGGAAAAGTAAATGCAACAGATGTCGAGAAACAAAACTCGATTCCATTCGAATACAAACTGGAACAAAACTATCCCAATCCGTTTAATCCGGAAACTACTATTAGGTACAAGCTCGCCTCGCCTTCGACGAGTCGAAGCGGGGTACAAGCTGCAAGCCAAGTAAGCTTAAAAGTATATGATGTTTTAGAAAGAGAAGTTGCAACACTAGTTAATGAGTTTAAGCAAGCAGGAATTTATAATGAAAAATAATGCTGCGCTACAAATTTTCAATCATAA
>DAIEQT010000517.1 GCA_027347545.1 Ignavibacteria bacterium
GAGGATTACAAATATTTTGTTGTACTATTACACAAAAGGAAGGGTCATAGACCCTTCCCCACAAATAAAATTACTGAATTTTTACCAACGCTTGTTCTAGATCGTTTATCAAATCTTTTACGTTTTCAATACCAACAGATAAACGAACAAGCCCTTCTGTAATTCCGGCGGTTGCACGCGCGGCTTCACCCATTGTTAGATGCGTCATGCTCGCCGGATGCTGTACAAGTGTTTCAACGCCACCGAGAGAAACAGCGAGTTTGCAGAGCTTAACATTGTTCATTACAATTTCGCCAGCTTTGAAACCATCCGTAAGCTCAAACGAAATCATTCCGCCTGGAGCGCTGTGCTGCTTTAAACCAACTTCATAATTAGGATGACTCTTCAATCCCGGGTAGCGAACCCACTTTACTTTTGGATGCTTTTCTAAATACTCAGCAATAATTTGTGCATTCTCAGTATGCTTTTGCATTCTTATTGCTAAAGTTTTTAAGCCACGGTGAACCAGAAAAGAATTAAACGGATCAATTACGCCACCCATTTGGTTTAGAATTCTACGCATCATTTTGTAATCGTCTTCGTTCTTTACAACTATAATTCCGCCTACTACATCTGCGTGTCCGTTCAAAAATTTTGTCATACTGTGAACAACAACATCGGCGCCAAATTTTAGCGGCTGCTGCAAAGCCGGACTCATAAAAGTATTATCAACAACAAATAACGCGTTGTTAGCATGTGCAATTTTTGCCGCGGCTTCTAAATCCGTAATTGCAATAACGGGGTTCGCAGGTGATTCAACATAAACAATCTTTGTGTTTGGTTTAACTGCTTTTTCAATTTCTTCGGTAATGTCTGTATCAACAAAAGTAGCCTCTACACCAAACTTGCTTAGCACTGTTTGAAGCAAAGTAAGCGTAGGTCCATAAACCGATTTGCTGCACACTACATGATCGCCGCTTTTTAAGAGCGCCGTAAACGTTGTGCTGATTGCCGCCATTCCGCTTGCACAGCCAAGTGCTTTGTGTCCGCCTTCAAGTTCGGCAACGGCGTTTTCCATTGCTTCAACTGTAGGATTTTTCATGCGTGTGTAGATATAACCTTCTACATCGCCCTTAAACAGTGCTGCACCGTGTGCTGCGTTTTCAAACTTAAATGTTGATGTTTGATAAATCGGGGGAACAACAGAGCCATGCTCATACTCGCCAACACCACTGTGAACACATTTTGAATCGAACTGCAAGTTTTCGTTTTTCATTTTCTTTCCGTAATTGCTTCAATGTCTGCAAGATCTTTTAGTCTGCCGGAAGCTTTTTTGTTTTGAATAAAATCGTTTTTACAGATATAGCTTACTTCAATTTCATCAATAATAATTATCTCTTTGTTTTTAAAAGCATCTTCAAAAGTTACACCGCTTATGCTGGTTAAGATGTCTACTCTAACCGGTGGAACCCCGATTTGTATTACCGAGCCTTCTTCTAAAAAATCGTTTTCGCTATAACCCGGAAAACCAACACCAAAATCAATGAGTGTTTTTTCCATTCGTTTCGCGTTTTCTTTGCTAATACTTATCCAAATATCAATATCACCGGTATTTCTTGGACTTCCATAAAAACCAAGAGCAAACGCGCCTACTACAAGGTATTCAACCTTGTTTTCGTTTAATAACTTTAACAGTTCTTTGTAGTCTTGGTGAAGAACCATCTTTTGTCTCATACGTTTGTTTACGTAAAAATTCTATTGCAGCAATTCTCTCTTCCGGCGTTTTTGAAAGCCAGTATTCAAGATCGTAATTGCGCTTATCTTTTAGCGATATTTTTCTTACTACCTTTTCCATTAATCTTATTCTTCTTCATCTTCCGGAATTACTCTTGCGATGTCCGCAATTTCATCACCTTCATTCAAACGAATCAAACGAACGCCTTGAGTGTTTCTTCCCATTACTCGTAACTCGCTAACAGCTTGTCTAAGAACCATTCCGCCGGTTGTAATGATTACAAGTTCATCGCCGTCGTTTACTTCTTTCATCGCAATCATCTTACCGTTTCTATCTGATGTCTTAACGGTAATTACACCTTTGCCGCCCCGCTTGGTTAATCTGTAGTCTTCAATTTCGGAACGCTTGCCAAATCCTTTATCAGTAACCACCATTAAAGTTGTTGCGTTGCGCACTACTATCATTCCAATTACATAATCTTTCTTACCTAAGTTAATACCGCGTACGCCGGTTGCAGTTCTGCCCATATCACGCACGTCGCTTTCCTTAAAGTGAATTGCCATACCTTCGCTTGTTCCGATAATAATATCGTTGTTTCCATCACTTAGTTTAGCTTCAACAAGACTATCACCGGCAGCAAGATTAATTGCAAGAATTCCGCCGCGGCGAATATTTGAGTATGCCGAAAGAACTGTTTTCTTAACTGTTCCTTGTTTTGTTACCATCACAATGGATTTATCATCAACAAATTCTTTTACTGTAACAAAGGCTGTTATGTTTTCTTCTTTATCTTTTTCGATAAGATTAAGGATAGATCTTCCCTTGGTTGCGCGTCCTCCTTCCGGAATTTCGTGAACCTTTAGCCAGTAACATTTTCCGCGATCTGTAAAGAACATTATGTAGTGATGTGTTGAGGCAACAAACATATGCTCAATAAAATCTTCGTCGCGGGTTCCGGCACCGGTTACACCTTTGCCGCCGCGACCTTGTTTGCGATAACCGCTTACCGGAAAGCGTTTGATGAATCCGGCATGAGAAATTGTAACAACTACATCTTCTTCTGCAATTGTGTCTTCCAAAGAAAATTCTTTGTAGTCGTGTATAATTTCTGTTCTGCGTTCATCACCGTATCTTTCTTTTAGCGCAAGCAACTCTTCTTTTATGATTTGCTTTCTCAGTTTTTCGTTTCCGAGAATCGCCTTCAATTTATTAATCAACTTGATTACTTCTTTGTATTCATCTTCAATCTTCTTTCTTTCCAAGCCGGTTAAGCGCTGCAATCTCATATCAAGAATTGCTTTGGATTGAATCTCGCTCAGTTTGAATTTACGCATCAACGCTTGCTTTGCCGTTTCTACGTCTTTGGATTTCTTGATGGTTTGGATTACTTCATCAATGTTATCAAGCGCAATGATGTAGCATTC
>DAIEQT010000010.1 GCA_027347545.1 Ignavibacteria bacterium
CCTTGCCCACGGGCTGATGAGAAACACCAGACTCAACCTCTATTCCGATAGCTTCTATCTCTTGAAAATAATTCAGGAAAGCTTCCTCGACCGATGCAATCTTAACCGGATTTTTTGAGCCGACAAGTATTTTCATAGCCTCTCCCTAACCCTCTCCAAAGGAGAAGGCTTAAAAAATTACTTTCCAAAGAAGAATTTTATCGGTCTCCAAACTCTCTTTGCCCAAGCGGCTTCGTTATGCTCCGCATCTTTATCTATGAAAACTTGGAAGTCTTTATTCTCAACATAACCTTTTTCTTTAAGCACATTTACCATTTCGTCAACGCCGGGTTGAAGAATATTTTCGAGCCCAACGCCGCCGTTATCTATATATAATAGTAAATCTTTCTTTGGTGATTTATCTTCTGCAACTACATTAACATAATTATAGTTTGTGAATTTGAAAGCCGGAGAGAAACACGCCGCCTTGGAAAACACATTTGGATAATCCCACGCGAATAGCATTGATATAAGTCCGCCCATTGATGAGCCGCCCACAGCAGTGTTTTTTGCATCTGTTAAGGTTCTATAATTCGCGTCTATGAATGGTTTAATTTTTTCTACAACTAATCTCTCATAAAGTTTTCCGAGGTGTGTGTTATTGTACTCGGTTCCTCTATCATCTGTATTATTCATTCCAACAACAATAAAGGCTTCCACCTCGCCGGTGCGGATTAAACTATCTGCAACTTCATCAACTTGCCAATCAATAAATGTGTTTGATGTGCGCGGATCAATTAAGTTTTGTCCATCGTGCATATAAAAAACCGGAAAGCGTTTTCCTTTTTGTTCCTCATAATTTGGCGGAAGCCAAACAAAAATATCGCGCGGCTTTAAGCCATCAAGCACAAATCCTTTGTGATAAAAAACTTTTCCGGTTACCTGACCGTTGACTTTGAAATTAAAATTATCCCGCCAGTTAAAAATTGTAGCAAGTACTGTTGTATCATTTTTTGCAAAAATTGTAGTATTCTGTGGAATTGAGGAGTCACTTCCTAAAGCTTCGGTTGCCCAGCTTCCTTTTGTGAATTTATATTCCAACCGCGTTCCCTTATCAACACTTACAGTAACACTCCAAATATCTTTGGTTGTTTTGTTCAGTAAAACTTTATCCGGCTGCCAGCTGCCGAGCGCTTTTACATTTCCGGCAACATAAACTTTTGATGTGTCGTTTAGAGTAGGCGAAACAACATTTAACGTAACATTAACTTTATCTTGTGCTAATGCTGCTGCTGAGATAAAACAAATAATCCATATTAATAATCTTTTCATTTCCGATTTCCCATTATTATTCTTAATGATAAGTGCCTTACCAAATTTTAATTTTCCTTTCCATCACTCTTTCCGGAAATTCCGGAGCTTTGAAGCCATATTTTGCATAGAGTCCGTGTGCGTCTGCCGTTACAAGCCGCCACGCTTTAATATTTTGTAATTGAGGATGCCCAAAAATAAAATCCATCAACTGTTTTGATAGTCCCTTGCCGCGGTGTTCTTCCAAAATAAATACATCTGCCAGATATGCGTTGATTGCAAAATCTGTAACTACTCTGGCAAATCCAATTTGGTTTTCGTTACAATAAACTCCAAAGCAAAATGAATTTTTAATTGATTTTTGAACCAGCTCAATTGGGATTCCCTTGTTCCAGTAAGAGTTTGATAGAAACCCATCAATTGTGTTAACATCCAAAAGAGTTTTATCATCACTGATAAAGTAATTGTCTCCGATCCGCTTTTTCATATTATTTTCTACTTAGCAGCTATAATAAGCATTTCGAAATCTTCAGTTGTTAACTTATCATTACGGTTAAACGCACCGAGTTTTGCTCCAAATATTTCAATCGTTTGAAATCCAATAGATTTTAACAGCCATGTAATTTCCGAAGGCACGTAATATCTTTCGTTACACTCTAAATGTTTTGCCGTTCCCGAATCATCAACCGTATCAAAAGAAGAATGATCTCGAAAAGTCATTAAATCAAATGTGTTATTCTTGGTTCGTTCGCTGCCATCAGCGTTGTTGATAAAATCTTTTACCGAATGAAACAATGGAAACAATCCATTCAGCGTTGTAAAGATTAGTTTTCCACCCGGTTTTATTGAGTTAAACGCATTCCTAAGAATAGAAAAATTCATCTCATCGGTTTCCATTAAGGAGAAAGCTCCTTCACAAATCATTATTCCTAAATCGTATTCGCCATTGAAATCGAAGTTTCTAGCGTCCTTTCTTTCGAAATGGACCTCTACATTATTAGCTTTTGCTTTTTCAACCGCTTTGGAAAGCTGATCTTCCGACAAATCGAAACCGAGAACTTTGTAACCCCGTTTTGCAAGTTCAATAGAATGTCTTCCGGTTCCGCATCCAATATCAAGAACCTTTTTAGCCTTGTCGTAATTGATTTCCTTTTCGATAAAATCTACTTCACCTTGTGTTCCGGTTGTATATACTTCGTTATCGTAAGTATTGCAATAGTTAGTAAATAATTCTTCATACCATTGTTTCATTTTGTGTTCCCTTTAAGTAAAGCAACTTTGTATGGAAATATTTGCACGGTCATCACTCCCGCTACAACAGCAGGATCTGTTTCCGCAATCTCTTTCGCTTTTTCCATCGAGTCAGCTTCGTAAATTACTATTCCGAACATTGTTTCGTCCCGGTTTTCTGTTTTACCAGCTAAAATAAGTGTTCCCTCTTTGTGCATTTTTTGCAGTCGTGCAAAATGTTCACCAACCGCTTTGTTATCGGCATCGCTCCAGTTTTTCAAATCATGAAATTTGGGAACTATATGAAGTACATATATAAATTGTTTCTTCTCAGCAGGCTTTTGCTCTGTCTGGGCAAATGAGATTGATACTAAAAACATTATTGTTGTAAACGTCAGAGCAAACTTCTTCATTTAACTACCTTTCTTTTTAGTAACTGAAGTTACGCACTTTGTGATTTTTTAGTGTCCCCGCCTGCTAAAGCATATTCAACGTGGCGGGCAGGTTTGTGACTTGGTGGCAAAAGAAAACTTAAGAAATTGAGCCACGAAGGCAATAAGACACTAAGTTTCACTAAAAATAATTCACAAAATTCAACTCATGCGTAACTTCAGTTAGTAAAGAACTTGTTGCATCTAAAAATTGTTATATAGTAAATTATTTGCGCAATAAATGAATCTGAATTAACTATAATACAATTTAATAAAAGGAAGAAAAGGATTCTCGATGAAACTATCTAGAAAAGAATTTTTACGTGCCGGGGCAATTTTAAGCGGTGGATTTTTTCTGAATGGAAACAAAATTTTTTCGAGCATTCAGGCTCAGCAAAGCGGCTTTAAGGAATTACGAAACAACATTGGAATTTTTACGGAACGCGGCGGAACCATTGGCTGGTACGCAACGGGCGATGCTGTCGTTGTGGTTGATTCTCAATATCCCGAAAGCGCCAAAAACTTACTTGCCGGATTGCAGCAAAAAACTTCTCACAAGATTGATATTCTTTTTAACACACATCATCATGGCGATCATACTTCCGGAAATATTTTCTTAAAAGATTATACCGAAAAAATTGTGGCTCACGAAAACTGTAAAATGCTTCAAGAAAAAAACGACAAGAAAGATCCGGCAAAACCACAAGCTTACGCTGATGCTACTTTTACCAACACGTGGAGCGATGACTTAGGGAAAGAAAAAGTTTCGGCAAGATATTTTGGTCCAGCTCATACCGCCGGCGATTCTGTTATTCATTTTGAAGAAGCAAACATTGCTCACGTTGGCGATTTAGTTTTCAACCAAACATTTCCCTTTATAGATTCCAACGGCGGCGGCTCAATTAAGTCTTGGTATGAAACCCTTGGCAAAGTTGCCAAACACTATTCAAAAGACACACTCTTTATTTTTGGTCATTCAATTTCCGACGAATTCTTAACCGTTTCTATGAAAGATGTTCTATCAATGCAAAAGTATCTTGGCGCGCTTGCAGAGTTTGTTGATTCGGGAATTCAAAAAGGTAAAACAAAAGAGGAAATTGCTGCTGCGGCAGAGATTCCCGGCTTTGCAAATCTTAAAGAGCGTTGGCAGGGCGCCCGCAAAATCAATCTTGAAAAAGCTTATGATGAACTTGCTGCCAAATAGTTTTAAAACTAAAAAAGGTTGCCGCTTGTTTAGAGCGACAACCTTTTTGTAGAAATCATTCTTTTATTACTTAGCTAGAACCATTTTTCTTGTTGATGAAAAACTTCCGGCATTTAGTTTATAGAAATAAATACCGCTGGTTAATTGCGAATTACGAATTGAGAATTGAGAATTATATTTACCCGCTTGCTGATATCCGTTTACGAGAGTTGCAACTTCTCTTCCCAACAAATCATAAACTTTTAGCGTAACGTTTATCGTTTCACCTTTCACGCCTGCCTTGCCGTCAGGCGGGTTTGCCGGGATTGTGTAGCTAATTGTCGTTTCCGGATTAAACGGATTCGGGTAATTCTGGCTCAACGAATAGCCCGCCGGAATTTCTGATTGGTTATCTACATCTGTTGTAGAATTCTTCGGCATTGTTAAATCAACGGAAACATTGAAAGCGCTTTTTGCGTAATCAATAACGGCGTTTGTTGTTGAGACTGAATTAAAGCCAGGTTTCTCCGCAGAAACATTATAAACGCCAACACCAAGATCAGCAATTTCGTACAAACCATCAGTTTCGCTAACAGCAAATGAACATTCATCTCCGTTCTGCGATTCTGCATAAATGATTACACCATCAATAGGATTTCCGTTCGATTCTTTAATTCTGCCGGATATTTTTCCACCACCAAGTGTTTTAACCTCTTTAACACAAACAACCAATCCTTTTACTGCTTCATCGTTTTTAACGACTATCTGCTCTGCGAGTCTGAATTCTTTTACACCGCACTCTTTAGAGCTATAAAATGCCGGCATAAATTCCTTTAGTGGAATTACCTGAATGAAGTATGAGCCATTCGCAACTTTTTCAAAAATAAACTCGCCGTTGTTATCTGTGTTGATGCTTCTTACCGCAGAAGCTTTTGCTATAACATTATTTTGGGAATCTATTCTTAGAGCAAACAAAACTACTTTTGATGCAACGGCTGCATTTGTTGCGTTAACAACTTTTCCGGCAATGCTTCCTTTTGCAGCCGGCAGCGATGTTAATTTAAAATCTATTCCGGTTAAATCAGTTGTCAGCTCGATCTTCTTTGCTTCAAGCACATTGCTTGTTTCTTTATAGTACTGAAGATTGTAGCCCTCGGCGAAACTTGAGAAAACGTAGGAGTTGTTAACCGGAAGCGATACTTTATAGTTTCCATCTTTATCAGTAAGTGTTTTAAACGCTACGTCGCCAAATACTCCGTAAGAAGAAGTTTGAAAACTACCATACTGCATTGGATTATTTGGCATCATAGAACCGCTTGCACCTTTTGCTATTCCCATAACAATAATATACGCGTTTGCAATTGGTTTTAGTTGATCATCCGTAACCCTGCCGGTAACCGAAGCAACAACGGGTGTTATAACGGCAAATTTCTTAAGCGTGAAATCAACTGTAACTTTATTTTTATCTACAATTTTAACTGCGGTAGCTTTATCTATTGTCAGTGCATCAACATACCAAACCGATTGATAAAGAGCGGTTGGTTTTAT
>DAIEQT010000062.1 GCA_027347545.1 Ignavibacteria bacterium
GCTGCAATCATGACTCGCGGTATTGCGGAAATTTCCCGCTTAGGAATTGCGCTGGGCACAAGAGCAGAAACTTTCTCCGGGCTTTCCGGCATGGGCGATTTGATTGTTACTTGCATGAGCAAACATAGCCGCAACCGTTACGTTGGTGAACAAATAGGAAAAGGTAAAAAACTAAAAGATGTTCTTAAGTCCATGCAGATGGTTGCCGAAGGTGTTCAAACTTGCAAATCCGTACACGAACTATCTGTAAAGCATAAAATTCCAACTCCAATTGCTAATGCGGTTTACTCCATTCTCTTCGAAGAGCGCGACCCAATCAAAGTAACCTACGAATTGATGACACGTGATATGAAGGCTGAAAAAGAATAATATCTAATTCCCTTCTCAACCCAAGACAACAGCCACTTTTTTATTTATATTTCTTTCAGCGAATAACTATTTCCATGTTTGATGCAGAGTGAATTATCAAAATCGGTTCAGTATCTAAAATCCATCGGACCAAAGCGGGCTGAGTCCTTTTCCAAAATTGGAATCAATACAATCCAAGACCTGCTCTATTACTTTCCTTCCAAATATTTAGATAGATCCAACATTTTATCATCAATTAAGATTGTACAGTATATTGTTGATGGCTATGAAGGTGAAGTTACGATACTCGGCAAAGTTGTTGATACCGAAACACATTACTACAACAAGAAGCAGATTTTCAAAGTAAGGATGAAAGATTCCACCGGATTCTTTGAATGTGTTTGGTTCCAGGGAGCTAAGTTTTTTAAGGATTTATTTCATGAAGGAGATTACTTTGCTGTTTCAGCAAAACCGGTAATAACTAAGTATGGACATCTTCAATTTGCTCATCCCGATTTTGACAGACTTGTTGAAGCCGAATCGAAAGAATTTTTGAACACGGGAAAGATTATTCCTTTCTACCGTTTGCCTAAGCAGTTAAAGGAAACAAACATCGGCGACTTCAGCCTACGAAGAATTATTTCTTTCGCTGTTGAAACCTATTGTGCAAAGATTAAGGAGAGTCTGCCCCAAAGTATTCTGAATGATTTTGCACTGCTGGACTTAACTAGTACAATTAAATCTCTTCATTCTCCAAATAATTTTGAAGAACTTAGCAAAGCCCGACACAGAATGAAGTTTGAGGAGATTTTCTACTTTGAATGTATGGTTGCACTAAGAAAGAAATTATTCGCGACGAAGGCGGTAGGACTTTCATTCAAAGCTAAATCCGATCCTTTGAAACAATTCTTACGAACATTACCATTCGAACTAACCGCAGCGCAATTAAAAGTTCTTTCGGAAATCAGAAAAGATTTGGAAAGTCAATCTCCAATGAATCGTTTGCTGCAAGGAGATGTTGGCAGCGGCAAGACCATAGTTGCACTCATCAGTATAATTATTGCGGTTAGCAACGGATACCAATGTGCTTTCATGGCGCCAACAGAAATTTTAGCTGACCAGCATTTCAAAAGAATTTCGAAAATGCTGGAGGCTCTTGGATTCAAAACTGAAATTCTGATTGGCGGACAAAAAAAATTAGAACGTGATTCAATTCTCGCTGGCATCACTTCCGGGAAAATAAATTTAGTAATCGGCACTCATGCGCTCATAGAAGAGAATGTTAATTTCAAATCGCTGGGATTGGTAGTAATTGATGAACAACACCGCTTTGGTGTGTTGCAGCGCTCGCAATTATCTAAGAAAGGAAGTATTCCAAATGTTTTGGTTATGACCGCAACTCCAATTCCAAGAACTCTTTCAATGACTTTATACGGCGACCTTGATGTCTCTACAGTAGATGAAATGCCGAGAGATAGAAAGCCAATCAAGACAATTTTGCGCGGAGAGAATAAACTGCCGGCGATTTTCGATTTCGTTAAAAAGAAAGCTGCCGAAGGTTACCAATCATTTATTGTTTATCCACTCGTGGAAGAATCCGAGAAGCTGGAGCTGAAAGCGGCAGTAAAACATTTTGAGGAATTGCAGAGCGATCACTTAAAAGAACTTCGCGTTGCATTAATCCACGGTAAAATGAAGTGGCAAGAAAAAGAAAACATAATGAATGAATTTGCTGCCGGAAAGTTTGATGTGCTGGTTTCGACCACTGTAATTGAGGTTGGAATTGATATACCTAATGCAAACATTATCATCATTAACGATGCTCACCGCTTCGGATTATCTCAATTGCATCAATTGAGAGGAAGAGTTGGCCGAGGCAGCCAGCAAGCATACTGTATTCTTGTCACTAAGGATGAGTGGGCGGCAAGGTCTAGTCAGTTTAATTTTACTGATGAGTATTTTTCGCCGGCACAGATTGAAAAGAACAAAGCGTCAATCAGATTAAATGCGATGGTGAAGACAAATAATGGATTCGAACTTTCTGAAATTGATTTTAAGCTTCGCGGACCGGGAAATATTTTTGGAACAGAACAAAGCGGCTTACCGGAATTCAAACACATTAACATTGTTGAAGATGTTCAGTTGATTCAACAAGCAAAAGATTGCGCGTTCGAAATCATCAACAACGATCCGGAATTAGTTCAAGAGAACAATCTCATCATAAAATATATTTTGAAAGAAAAATTTTCTTCCAAAGTTCAGCTCTCACACATCGCATAATTTTTTTTCTTCGCCTCTGCAAACATAATTCCAAAAAATTTAAAAAAATATTTTTGTGACAACTAATTGTTGCGATTTTTTTTATATGTGTTATATTTCGTGCAGAAAATTTTGAAAGGAAGTGTTATTAGTTCTTCTTCACTAAATAAAAAATTAAAAGTAGCCCTCACATATAATGTTAAGCCGGAAGAAAACATTACCGGTGAACGAACACCTCTCTCTTCTAACTCAACTTCGCTAAAAAATTTCAACGATACTTACGCAGAATGGGATTCAATAGACACAGTCAACGCTATTAGAGACGCACTTGTGCTGAAACATGATGTAACAATGATTGAAGCAAACGAAAATGCGTTTGAAAAATTTCGTTCACTGAAACCGGAAATAGTTTTTAACGTTGCTGAGTGTGCGCATGGTTCGAGTCGTGAAGCGCAAATACCTGCGATGCTGGATATGTTGCGAATTCCATATTCAGGTTCTGATCCGCTTACGTTAACTACTTGCTTGGATAAAGCAAGAACCAAAGAAGTTCTCACTTATCACAACATCCCAACTTCCAGATTTTTATTGATAGAAACTTTGACCGATCTAGATAAGTTCGACTTAGCGTTTCCGGTTATAATGAAACCGGTTGCTGAAGGTTCCAGCAAAGGAATTTTTGACACTTCATTCGTGAATAACTTTGATGAGCTTAAAACCCGGATAACAGAATTGTTTGCCGAATACAACCAACCATTTCTTGTTGAAGAATTTCTACCGGGTCGTGAATTTACTGTTGCTATGATTGGCAATGGAGACGAAGCACAAGTCCTACCGATAATAGAATTGAATTTACACGAGCTCCCTTCTCACCTTGCGCCTATTTACTCTTACGAAGCTAAGTGGGTTGTGGATACAAAGGATAATCCGCTGAATATATTTTCTTGTCCGGCAAAAATTAGCGATGAGTTAACAGCAAAAATTTCTGATGTCGCGCTGAGAACTTTTAAAGTTCTCAGATGTAAAGATTGGAGCCGTATTGATATTCGCTTAGACGCAAACGGTGAACCAAATGTAATCGAGATTAATCCTCTTCCGGGTGTACTGCCTGACCCGGAGGATAATTCTTGTTTCCCGAAAGCAGCAAGAACAGCAGGACTATCTTATTCTGACATGATTAACAAAGTTTTGGAATCGGCAGCTAAAAGGCATAACCTAATATGATGCTTGATCACAAAATATTGATTTGCTTTAATGAACCGACTCGTTACTACGATAACTATCTTGGTAAAGACACCGATGACCACAACGAAGACAACGATTTATCCGAACGTGAATTTCTGAAACAGATTGAATCCATCAAGAAGCTCTTAAAAAAGCAATACACTTTTGTCGAAACTCTTGCTATCAATAGAAATGATAGAGACGCAATTAAAAAGATTACTGCTATTTCCCCGGACGCAATTTTTAATTTCGTTGAATCAATAGAAGGCAACTCTGATTATGAAAGTTACATTGCCGGAGTCTTTGATTTGATTGGAGTTCAGTACACCGGAAACTCAGCTATGACTCTTGGCAACTGCTTGCAGAAATTTAGAACTAAACAAATTCTTAAAGCTCACGGAGTTAAAACTCCCGACTATTATCTTGCTCAACTTGGAGAAGTTCCTTCAAAGAATAAATTTCGACTGAACTTTCCAGTCATCCTTAAACTAGCAAGAGAAGACGCAAGCATCGGCATCTCCGAATTTTCTGTTGTTCACAACTACGAAGATTTAAGAGCCCGCCTTAATTACATGTTCACTTCCTTTTCCCAAGAAGTAATTATTGAAGAATACATTGACGGGCGAGAATTGAACATTGCAATTCTCGGAGATCAGGTACTGCCAATTTCAGAAATTACGTTCGATACTTTACCTGACGGTCTCCCAAAAATTGTTACGTACGAAGCCAAATGGTCTGCTGATAGCGTTTATTTTAAAAGTACAATTCCTAAATGCCCGGCAAAACTTGAACCACGCTTAGAAGAAAAAGTTAAGAAGATGGCTCTTGAAGCATACGAAGCTCTCGATTGCCGTGATTACGTTCGTGTTGATATACGTCTGAACAGTAAACACGTACCATACGTTATTGAAGTTAATCCCAATCCGGATATTTCTCCCGACACTGGCTTTGTACGCAGTGCTGCCGCTGCCGGAATTGGTTACGAAGAACTTTTATATAGAATTTCATCCTTCGCCTTAATGAGAAACAGTTATGATACGCAAGCTGCTAGCTGAAGACAGGCAACAATTAGTTGATATTATCAACGGGACTAATAATTTCACTCCCGAAGAGAAAAGTGTTGCAGTTGAATTGATTGACGAGGCAATTGAAAAACCGAATCATGAGTATTACAACTTATACGTCTTTGAGAATGAAGGAAAAATTTTAGGTTACCACTGTGTTGGCAAGCGCGCGCTTACCGACGGTGTGTTCGATTTGTACTGGATAGTTGTTGGACCCAACGCTCAAAATCTCGGCGTTGGTAAAAAGCTGTTAGAACATTCAGAAAATTTTGCAAAAGAAAACAATGGAAGATGGATCTTAGCCGAAACCTCTTCCAAAGATAGTTACACTGCCACGAGAAATTTTTATTTAAGAAATAATTACTCGATAGTCTCCCAAATAAAAGATTTTTATTCGGTCGGTGATAATCTGATCGTGTTCGGTAAGTACTTAAGAACTTAAAGGGCAATTAAACATAAAGGGCAACTATCATGGAACTCTGGCAGCAAATGATAAGAGACAGCGTTCACTCTGTCGATCAACTTGTTGAAAAGTTCGGGATTGACAAAACTGTAGCTGAAAATCTGGATGAATTCTTCCAGGCAAGAATCAATCCTTACTATTTATCTCTAATCCGTTATCCGGGCGATCCTATTTGGAAGCAATGCGTACCGGATAGAGCAGAATTAGATGATATAGAAGGATTCGAAGATCCTCTTCAAGAAGATGCAATGAGTCCGGTTCCAAACATTACTCACCGTTACCCGGATCGTGCGTTGTTTCTAACAACAAGCCAATGTGGTATGTACTGCCGTTTTTGCACGCGCAAAAGAAAAGTAGGTAACGCTGATAAAATCTCAATGAAAGAACTTGAATCGGCTTTCAAGTATCTTGAGAAACATACCGAGATCCGGGATGTTGTCATGTCCGGCGGCGATCCGCTTATGTTGACAGATACAATGCTGGAAAAAATCCTAAAGCGCCTCAGACAAATTCCTCATCTGGAAATTATCCGCATTGGTTCCAAGATGCCTTGCGTACTTCCACACCGCATTACACCAAAACTTGTTGAGATGATAAAGAAGTATCACCCGATATATGTTAACACGCATTTCAATCACCCATGGGAAATTACTCCTGAGAGCACTAAGGCTTGCGAGATGCTCGCTAATGCGGGAATTCCGGTAAGTAACCAAGCTGTGCTGATGAAAGGCGTTAACGACGACGCAGACGTAATGAAAGACCTCTTCACAAAACTGCTCAAGATTAGAGTTCGTCCTTACTATTTATATATGGCTGATGAAACACGCGGAGCTAATCATTTCAGAACTTCGCTTGATAAAGGGTTGGAAATAATGTTTAAACTTCGAGGCCATACAAGCGGATTGGCAATTCCACACTTTGTAATTGATGCGCCCGGCGGCGGCGGAAAAATCCCTGTTCTTCCCCAATATGTTCTTCATAGAGATGAGGATAGAATTGTAATGCGGAATTACAAAAACGAAGTCTATGTATATCGTGAATCAAAAAACAATAAATCAAACGGAAAGGCAGAATCTTTCAATATTCCAATTGAAATAGCTGATAAAAAGAATGGCAATGGAAACGGTAACGGCGGATTGAAAAAGCCTAAAAATCTGAAAAACATTACCACAATAGAAGTACCCGAAATGGAACCAAATTCCAATTAATAAAAGAGGCGGCTTTTGCCGCCTTTTTAATTTATAAATCCTATCATGAATAAAATCAATTTTATTTAGTAATGATTACTCAATAAAACAATTCGATTACTCATCTCTAACAAAACCCAGCATATTAAATATTATTGAAGATTGAACCTACTCTCCATATATTTGGAATGAAAATTAAGGAACCGGAAATGAATTTTGACAAAGATTTAGAGTCAATTCAAGAAGCTCGAACGTTAGCCAAAACAGCAAAAGAAGCCCAACTAGAATTCAAACATTACAACCAGGAACAAGTTGATAAAATTGTAAAAGCTATGGCTGAAGCCGGCTTTAGAGAATCCGAACGTTTGGCAAAAATGGCGCACGAAGAAACCGGTTTTGGAAAAGTTCAGGATAAAATTATAAAAA
>DAIEQT010000073.1 GCA_027347545.1 Ignavibacteria bacterium
CGTGAATTATTTTTAGTGAAACTTGGTGTTTTAGTGCCTTTGTGGCTTAATTTCTTATCTTTTCTTTTGCCACCAAGTCTCAAAGACAATAAGAAGTCACAAAGTGCGTAACATGAGTAAGTAATTGCATTCATTCTTTAATTTCATAAATTGTAACAAAGATTAGTGAGAAACACGCTTCTTTGTGATATTGAAAAGTTCTCTTCTGATAAGTCGGTGAGATATAATTTCAGAAACCGATATTTGTTTTAAAAATTTGAACGGAAAGGCACGATTAATGAAAACAGAGAAAGAGAATATTACTTTCCGGTTTGTATTTGAGGATGGGAGCGAAAAGGTTTTTCCGGTAGAAATTGATTCAGATTCATTTCAGATTATTTTCCCCAAAGATTTAGTTGTACCTGAATGGACAACACTAGAGAAAATCTCATGCCCAATGACAAACTGTACTGCTAAACATTTCTGCCCAATAGCTTTTCATCTAGATAAAGTAATTAAACTTTTCGATGGTATTCCTTCTTATGAAGTAGCGACTGTTCGTGTTGAAACTAAGTCAAGAACATATTCCAAGCATACTTCGGTGCAGGACGGAGCCGGGAGTTTAATTGGCATTCTTATGACCACAAGCGGTTGTTATGTTTTGGATAAGCTTCGACCGATGGTTCACTTCCACCTTCCTTTTGCCACTATAGAAGAAACTGAATACAGAATATTTTCTATGTTTTTGTTTGCTCAGTTCTTACGGCAGAAAAATGGATTGCAGCCGGATTGGCAAATGAGTTCCCTTGGCAAACTATACGAAGATATTATGAAGATAAATCAAAACTTTGCTAAGAGAATTGCTGATCTTGAAAAACTTGATGCGGGTATAAATGCGGTAATACTCTTAAACAACTTTGCTCATTCCGTTACTTTCTCTTTGGAAGATCAAGACTTCTCAAAATTTGAAAAACTGTTTGAAAGCTGGCTGGAGAAATAGTATTTAGTAGTGAGTACTTAGTATTTAG
Organism: Ignavibacteria bacterium; assembly: GCA_027347545.1. GTDB lineage: Bacteria > Bacteroidota > Ignavibacteria > Ignavibacteriales > Melioribacteraceae > Stygiobacter. Next base: position 1,008 of record DAIEQT010000073.1, read on the forward strand.
GGTACTTCTAAAAACTACCCTGAAAGTATTTACCGCAGAGAACGCAAAGAATTCGCAAAGCACACAGAGAATATTGGAGTTTTTAGAAGTACCCTTTAGACTTTGGTTTTGTCTAACGACTCAATACTAACTACTAAATACTGCTTCTCAGTACCAAAAATGGAATTGTAGAACGAATGATCCCTCACTGCTGTCGCCGGCATAATTAATTCTGTATTGCGGGCGTACCTCAACAAAACTGTACGGGAAAAACTCTACGCCAAGAATTAAGTGGGAAAACTTAGTATCACCTGCTAACTGACCGGTTTCTAATTTATCATAACGAACAACGGCATCTAATCCAACTGCTAAATTATATGTGGCTTCAATCATCATTGCTTTTGCTTTAGTGCCGCCGGCAAGATAATCTTCGGCAATGTCATACTCACCCATCAATGTAAAACGCTTGTAGCCAAATCCGGCAAAGCCGCCGTAGAGATTTGTTTTTAATACTTCCGTAAACAAATTAGTCTTTACTGACGCGTACGAGCCGCCAAAAGTGAGTTGTACATTTTCCACAACCGGAGAGAATTCCAATCTTGCAGTGTATGTTGGATCAAAAGAAAAAACTGCATGATTTTTTGGCTTTCCTACACTTGCTGTTAGAAAAAGATCATCGCTTAGATTAGCGCCAACTTCAAGTCCTGCTTCAACATAAAGCGGATTGTAAATTAAACCTTGCGCAATTCCTTTAGAGAAAAGCAATCCATAATCGCCGCCGCGTGTGTAAGCTGTGTGATCATCTAACCGCAAACCAAAGTAAGGAACGAATGAGCCGGCTTTAATGTAACTATTATTTGGTAAAATTCTTGCAATTCCGTAGCCTTCCCAAATCCGTTGAATAAAATCGTAGCGGGCAATTACATCTATTGTCGGTGCTAGTCCAGCAGAAAGGTAAACCGAGCCAGTCATATCCATATAATCAGATTTCTTCAATTCCCCGCTGTACATAAATTGCGATCTGTAATCTAATCCGAAAAGAACACTTTCGGAAAGCTTAGGAGAGAGTTTAAAATCTTCATCGCGCGGGGAAATCATACTAACCACATTCTTACCAAAGAAAAACCCATTCTCGTTTCGCACTATTCCGCCGGTTGGATTAACATGGCAGCTTGCGCATTTATCCTTTTGTCCCAAAGCAAAACGGGGCAAAGCAAAAGAATCTAATGAAAAAATGATAGAGAGAAATGCGATAATCAATAAGGTTCGTTTCATAGTGTTCCTTCCGTTTTATAGAATTTCTGAACTAAAAAGCACTTAATTAAGTTTATCACTTGGCGGGGCATTAGTTAGAGCCAAGCGTTGGCTAACTCATTTTATTATTCATAACTTTGAAAAGAGGAAAGGTAAAAATGTATTATTACACAATCTTAACATTTCACATCGTTTTTGCGGGAATCTGGCTAATCAACTTTGCAACAGAACCGGTTTTGCGCTGGCAAATTCTTACTAATAAGAACAAATCCGGCGAAAGAAAGTTCATTAGTTTGTATTTAACTTTTGCAAACTTACTTGGCATAATTGGCGCTACAGGCATTCTGGCAACCGGAATTACACTTGTTCTAAACAGCGCGTACGGCTTTTTCCGGATGACCGACAATCACTGGCTTGCAACTAAACAGATTTTAATGGTTGTTCTACTGATAATTATTGGCGCTGTTCTTGTCCCGGCTGCAAAAAAGCTGAGAGCCGCTTTAGGTAACGATCTGGAAAGTGGAACTCAAATCTCAGATGAAGGATATAAAACACTCAGCAAAATTTTTACTTTGAATAAAGTCATCAACATTATTGTATTGATAAATTTCATATTTGCGATTACTCACAGGTATTTCGGTTCATAGATGAAAAAACTTCTGGTTCTCGGTTCAACAGGATCAATCGGCAAAAACACGTTAGATTTAGCAAGAACATTCAAAGATCAATTTGAAATTGTTGGTCTTAGCACAAATTGCAGCATTGATGAACTTGAGAAACAGATTTTGGAATTTAACCCGAAAACTGTAGTAGTTAAAGACACAATAAAAGCCGTGCAATTAAAAGAGAGAATTGCTAACCGGTGCGAGATTCTTTGCGGCGATGAAGGTTTACTCGAAATTACAAAACGTAGTAATTACGATATACTTGTAACCGCTCTTGTTGGCTTTGCCGGTTTAGCGCCAACAATTGAAGCAATCAAGCTGAAAAAGAGAATTGCGCTTGCCAACAAAGAAACACTTGTTGTTGCCGGAGAGCTAATCATAAAACTATGTGAAGAACATGGCGCCGAGTTAATCCCTATAGATTCCGAGCATAGTGCGATTTTCCAATGTATGGTCGGCGAACAGAAAAAGTTTGTAAACAAAATTATACTAACCGCTTCCGGTGGACCGTTTCTCAACAAGGACAAAGAGGAGCTTTCTTCGGTTACCATTGAAGAAGCGCTTAATCACCCAAACTGGAAAATGGGAAACAAGATTACGATTGATTCTGCAACCATGATGAATAAAGGCTTGGAAGTAATTGAGGCGTTCTGGCTTTTTCATCTTCCAAAGGAAAAGATTGAAGTAATCATACATCCGCAATCCATCATTCATTCGATGGTTGAGTTTGCCGACGGCTCGATAAAAGCCCAGTTAAGTACACCGGATATGAAGCTCCCGATACTTTACGCTCTAACCTACCCGGAAAGGATGGGTTATGACGGGGTTCATACGGACTTTAAAAAAATGGCATCTCTTACCTTTTTTGAGCCCGATTTTGATAAATTTGTTTGCCTTAAAATTGCTTACGAGGCAATTGAAGAAGGCGGAACGGCGCCGTGCATTCTTAATGCTGCAAACGAAATTGCCGTAGATAGTTTTTTGAAAGGAAAAATTAAGTTCACGCAAATTCCGGAATTGATTAAATCAGCGCTTGATTCAATTCCCGCCGAAAAAGCGATTAACCTGGAAAAAGTTTTTGAGGCTGATTTGAAGACGCGTGAACTTCTAAATAAAAAGTTTAATTAAAAGTAGGCTATATGGATTACATCGTTTATTTCGTAATAACAATCGGCATTTTAGTTTTTGTTCATGAGTTTGGACATTTTGCTGCCGCTAAACTTTCCAAAATGAGAGTGGATGTGTTCGCTATCGGTTTCGGCAAACGCCTTCTCGGATGGAACAAATTAAATGGATTTACCTTTGGCGATCTGGCAAAAGATTGGGATGGGCAGGGCAACACAGATTACCGCTTGTGTCTTTTACCATTAGGTGGTTATGTAAAAATAGCCGGAATGGTAGATGAAAGTTTTGATACAAAGTTTGCAGCCGAAGAACCAAAACCATACGAGTTCCGCGCTAAATCTACACCGGCAAAGCTTTTTGTTATTACCGCCGGCGTTATGATGAATCTTACTCTCGCTATCTTAATTTTCTGGGGAATTAATTTCTTCCAGGGAAAACAAGTTTATAGAACAACAACAATTTCTAATGTTGAAAAAGGAAGCATTGCCGCTGAAGCCGGATTTCAGACTCAAGATAAAATTCTTTCTGTAAATGGAAAAAGCGTTGGGGATTGGGACGAACTTGTTGAGAATTTAATGCTGAAAAATTCTTCCGCCGATGCCAGAGTTGAGCTTGAGCGTACTGGTGAAAAGCTGTCTGTTAAAATTCCACGCAAGATTATCAATCAAGGATTACAGAAAGAATTTTTCCTTTATCCTTATCCAGCAAAGACAATTGTAGGTGAAGTCTTAAAAAATTCTCCCGCACAAGATGCCGGTATTAAACCTGGTGACGAAATTATTTACATGAACAATTCTTTTGTTCATAGTGCGGAAGAAGTTCAAGAAATAGTTAAGACAAATAAAAGCAAACATATTCCGGTAGTAGTTTTGCGCGGTAATGATACCGTACGTGTTTCTGTTAAACCAAGTTTAGAAGGAATGATTGGAATTAAACATGGAACGGTTTTTACCGGAAAGGTTGAACAACGGACCTACGGATTTTTCGGCTCAATTACACAGGCTGTTGTTAACGTTGGACAGTACACTGTTCTAACTTTATCTACGCTTAAGAATGTTGTAGTTGGAAAGCTCGCTTTCAACCAGGCTTTTGGCGGACCTGTTAAGATTGCACAGTATGCCGCAAAGTCTGCTGATACTGGTATTTCTACATTCTTGTATTTCCTCGCGATGCTCAGCTTAAGTTTAGCTATCATAAATATTCTTCCCTTCCCGGTTTTGGATGGGGGGCATTTTGTGATAATTCTTATTGAAGGATTGATCAAGCGGGAAATTCCAATAAAGATTAAAGTCGCAATTCAGAATACTGGTTTTGTTTTGCTGCTTATGTTGATGGCCTTTATAATTTACTCAGATATAATTAGTCTGTAGAACTTTGTCATTCTGAGCATAGCGAAGAATCTCCGTAATAATCATAGAGATATTTCGCCCCAAAGAACGGGACTCAGTATGACAACCAATTTTTAGAAACTCTCTCAATAGCTCTTTGAGTTGCTTTGTGTTGCGGTAATCACCATTGTGTGATTCAATAGCCGCTCTTGTTTCGGATAGACTCCGGAACACGCACAAAGTTACTCTTACTAATCAGCTGCTGAGAGAGTTTTTCATTTTAAACAAACAAGATTATTAACCGCAGAGACTTAAAGACGCAATTCTTCTTTGCGACTCCGCGAGAAAAGAAAAAATATCTCGCCAAGACGCAGAGACGCTATTCTTTCTTTGCGACTTAGCGGCTCCGCGAGAAAGAAAAAATATCTCGCTAAGATACAAAGACGCTATTCTTTCTTTGCGACTTAGCGGCTCCGCGAGAAAGAAAAAATATCTCGCCAAGACGCAGAGACGCTATTCTTTCTTTGCGACTTTGCGGCTCCGCGAGAAAGAAAAAATATCTTGCTAAGACGCAGAGACGCAGTTTTTTCGACTTGGCGGTAATCTTAAAGGGAAAAGGATTTACATGAAATATCGCCTCTTTGCATTTACGTTATTCTTAGCCGCTTCGGTTATAGTTGCTCAAGAAAAAACTTATAAGTTGAATGAGATTGTTGTTTCTTCCGGCAGAGTTCCAGTTTCATTTTCCGATCTTTCGAGAAGTGTGAGTGTTTTAACTTCTCAAGAGATAAAAAATATTCCAGTAAACAATATTCAAGACTTACTAAAATTTGTTAGCGGTGTTGATTTACGCGCGCGCGGAGCAGAAGGCGCGCAAGTTGATATTTCCATCCGCGGCGGCTCCTTCGAACAGACATTGGTATTGATAGACGGCGTTAGATTGAGCGATCCGCAAACAGGGCATCACAATCTAAACTTACCCGTGACCCTTGAAAACATTGAGCGTATTGAAGTTTTGAAGGGACAAGGTGCACGCGTTTTCGGTGCAAATGCATTCAGCGGTGCGGTTAATATTATTACAAAAAAAGAGAAGAGAAACTCACTTGCACTTTCAGCTCTCGGCGGACAAAATGGATTGTATGAATTCAGTCTCGGCGGCTCTGCTAAAACCGGTTTCATCGGCAATAATTTTTCATTCACAAAAAAGAAATCCGACGGCTACCGTCACAACACTAATTTTGAAACGAACAGTTTTTCTCTCGGGCAAAATTTTTATTTAGGCAAAAATCAGTTTCATCTTTTTTACGGATATATTGATAAAAACTTTGGCGCCAACAGTTTTTATTCTAATCTCTTCCTAAATCAGTTTGAAAGAACAATTACACGGGTTGCCAATGCAACTGCTGAAATTCCGGTTGGCTCAATTCAACTTTCTCCAAAGATTTATTTCCGCAACAATTTTGATGATTACCACCTTGATTATCTTCGCCAGGATTGGAATCATAACACGCACAGAACAGAATCATTCGGCGCTGAGTTACAAGCATCGCTCAACACACAATTTGGAACAACCTATTTCGGTGGAGAATTTGGCAAAGATGGAATTCGAAGTTCCAATCTTGGAGCGCATAACAGAACTAAAAACGGTTTCTATGCAGAACAGCTGATTCATCCAGCTAAGGATTTTTCTATTTCTGCCGGACTGTTTGCCTACAATTATTCTTCAATCGGTTGGAAAGTTTGGCCCGGTTTTGACATAAGCTATAGCGTTGCAGACGAGCTAAAATTTTTCGCTTCTGTAGGTAAAGCTTTTCGACTCCCTACATTTACAGAACTTTACTATGTAAGTCCGGCAAACATGGGCAACCCAAATTTGCTGTACGAGCAAACTACAAACTATGAATTCGGATTTGCTCACACTCAAAATTTCTTACGTACAAGCGGAAGCGTTTTCTTAAAAGAGGGTAAAGATTTGATTGATTGGGTGCGCGCAAAGCCAACTGATCCTTGGCGTGTGGAAAATGTTTCCAACCTAACAACTCTCGGCGCAGAAGTAGGTTTTGATTTTCAACTCAACAAAATAATTGAAGCCTTTCCGGTAACAAATCTGAACGTAAGTTACGTTTATCTTTCTTCCGATAGAAAAACGGGAAGCTATCAATCCAAATATTTGCTTGATCATTTGCGCCATCAGTTGATTGTTGGCTTAACAAACAATCTTCCTTTCGGTCTTAACCAAAGCTGGATGCTACGCTACGAAGAGAGAGAAAACATTACCTCCCATTTGATTGTGGATTCGCAAATTTCGGCAAGAGTTGAAATGTTTGATTTATTTCTTAGGGCGACGAATCTTTTCAATACTCCTTATTTCGACATTCCCGGTGT
>DAIEQT010000075.1 GCA_027347545.1 Ignavibacteria bacterium
TAATGCCCGCGGTGTAATCCATCGAATGAACCAACGGTTACAACGGCATTCTTTGTTTTCTCTATTTCAGATCTATCTGAATAAACTTTCATGCAACTGCAATCGGGATAATTGTGTAATGTTCTCTAAACTCATCTATCGTTAACGCATCTTCAACATCGTACTCGCCAACTTTTGTTCTTCTTAACTCGCGCAAGTACGCGCCGCATCCAAGCTTCTTTCCAAAATCGTGCGCAATCACTCTTATGTACGTTCCTTTAGAGCAAGCAATTTCAAAATGTACATTCGGCAAATCAATCTTAGTTATCTCAAATTTTGAGATGAAGATTTTCTTCGGCTCACGTTCAATTTCAATGCCTTTTCTCGCCATGTGGTAAAGTGCTTTGCCATCTTTCTTAATAGCGGAAAACATTGGCGGAGTTTGCAACTGCTCACCTAAGAATTCCCTTTTTACTTTATGAATCATCTCTTCGGTAATTCCTTCATAACCATTTTCGGAATCATAGAATGTTTCCAAATCGTAAGAAGGAGTTGTCTTACCGAGAGATATAACTCCGGTATAAGTTTTTTCAACTGTAAGAAGCTGCGTAATCTCTTTGGTTTTTCTTCCGGTACAAATAAGCACAAGTCCCGTTGCCATCGGATCCAACGTTCCGGCATGACCAACCTTTTTAACGCCGGTAGCTTTTCTTACTTTGTACACAATATCAAAGGACGATTTTTTTAACTGCTTGTCAATCAATACAACTTCGCCGCTTTCGAATTGCGGCTCGTAATCACTCGTCGTTTTTCTGGTTATCATTTTCGTGAATCTTCTTGAACAAATCTTCCATCTTCTCTACATAATCAATTGTATCATCTATGAAGAAAACCAACTCGGGCACGAAACGGAGTGTCATCTTGTGCGCTAGTTCGCTTCGTATCATTCCTTTCATTTCATTCATAATTTCTAAAAACTCATCGCGCAATTCTTTTTCGTAAACAGAGAGATAGATTTTCGCTTGTTTTAAATCCGGGCTAACTTTTACGTTAGTAACGGTTATCAACCTAAATCTTGTATCATTAATTTTATGAAGCAAGATCAAGCTTATTTCATCTTTAATCTGGTTAGAAACTTTTTGTAATCTAAACGATGCCATTAGTCAAGCTTCTTCTTTGTCTCGATAAGTTTATAAGTTTCGATGACGTCGCCAACTTTTATATCGTTAAAGTTGTTGATACCAACACCGCACTCAAATCCGCGTTCAACTTCTTTCACATCATCTTTGAAACGTTTAAGTGATGAGAAGTCACCTTCGTAAATCGCGATTCCATCTCTAAATAAGCGGAGTTTATGTTTGCGGTCAACTTTACCATCGGTAACATAGCAGCCTGCAATCGTTCCAACTTTTGGTACTTTGAAGATGTCGCGGACTTCAATAGTTGCAACGTTTTCTTCGCTAACAACAGGAGAGAGCATTCCTTCGAGAGCAGATTTCACTTCGGCAATTGCATCATAAATAATATTGTAAAGACGAATATCAACTTTTTCTGCTTCGGCAAGTTTGCGTGCATTAATATTCGGGCGCACGTGGAAACCAATAATGATAGCCTTGGAAGCGGTTGCAAGAAGTACATCGCCTTCGCTGATTGCACCAACACCTTTATGAATTACATTTACTGAAACTTCCGCGTTGGAAAGTTTCATCAACGAGTCGGAAAGTGCTTCTATGGAACCATCCACGTCACCTTTAACGATGATTGGCAATTCCTTAAATCCACCTTGCGAAATTTGGCTTGCAATTTCATCAAGAGTAATATGGTGAACTTGACGGTGATCTTGCTCGCGTTTCAACTGCATGCGCTTAATACTTGTTTCGCGTGCTTCACGTTCAGATTCAACGATTGCAAAAACATCACCGGCTTGCGGTGCTGTTTCAAATCCAAGAACTAGAACCGGAGTTGACGGACCGGCTACAAATACTTTTTTGCCGCGTTCATCAAACATTGCGCGTACACGTCCGTGTGTAACACCTGCAATAAACGGATCGCCAATTTTCAACGTTCCTTTTTGTACTAGAACAGTTGCGGTAACACCTCTTCCTTTATCAAGCTGGGATTCTATGATTGTTCCTCTGGCAAAACGATCCGGATTAGCTTTCAAATCAAGAAGTTCTGCTTCAAGTATAATTTTCTCTAAGAGTACATCAATGTTCTTTCCGAGTTTAGCGGAAACTTCAACACATTGATATTTGCCGCCCCATTCTTCAACTAGAATATTCTTTTCAGCTAACTGCTGTTTAATTCTTTCGATGTTCGAGTTCGGCTTATCAACCTTGTTGATTGCAACGATGATTGGAACATTTGCAGCTTGCGCGTGATTGATGGCTTCAACTGTTTGCGGCATCACTGCATCATCGGCAGCTACTATAAGAACAACAATATCCGTAACTTTTGCACCACGAGCACGCATAGCAGTAAAAGCTTCGTGACCGGGTGTATCTAAGAACGCAATTTCTTTTCCATCATCCAAAGCAACTTTGTAAGCACCAATGTGTTGTGTAATTCCACCAGCTTCACCGGCAACAACATTTGCTCTTCTAATAAAATCCAGTAAAGAAGTTTTACCATGATCTACGTGACCCATGATTGTAACAACTGGAGGACGGAATTTGAGAGTTTCTTCAGCGTCCGGTACATCGGCATCAATTTCATTCTGATATTCTTGTTGAAGTTCGATATCAAATCCAAAGTCATCTGCAATTAAAGTAATTGTTTCAACATCTAATCTTTGGTTGATAGACACCATCAATCCAAGCGAAATACATTTAGAAATTACATCGCTCACCGGAACTTTCATTAGGTTAGCAAGTTCGTTCACAGCGATAAATTCAGTAACCTTAATTGTTTTCTGTTCAAGAATTTTTTCTTCTAGAATTCTTTCTTGTTCTTCAGCTTTCTCTTTACGCTTTTTCTTTCTAGCTAATGCACGATCGCCGAGAGCCGAATCATCCATGCTAAGCATTGTTTTACGGATAGCAGCTTCAACTTCTTGTTTATCAACTTCAAAACGTTTTAGCTTTTTCTTTTTCTTTGCCGGAACCGGTTCTTCTTTACCTTCTTCGCCAGGCTTACCGGTTTTCTTTTTAGCCTTCAGTACTTTTTTCTTTTTCTTATCTGCCTCAGACTCGGTTGCAGGTGCAGCGCCAGTTGTTGGAGCAGCTTTCTGTTGAGGTGCAGAAGGTTTTGCAGGTTGTGTTTCTCTTGATGTTTCTTTTGGTCTTTCTTCCGGTTTAGGTCTTCTCTTGTTGAGCTCCATTTTGCCAACAATAGTTAAACCTTTCTTCTGTGTTTCTAATCTCTTTTCAGTTTCTGTTTTGAATATCTTAGGACCATCATCAGTAGTTACAACTTGTTCAGCTTCGGTTTCTTCAGATATTTCTTCTACTTCTTCTTGGGGTTCGCCAACTTCTTCTTCAACAACACTTTCAACCGGTTCTTCTGTAGCAGCAGTTTCCGCAGTTTCTTCAACTGCCGGAGCTGTTTCAACTACATGTGTTTCATGAGCTTGAGCTGCTTCATGTTTTACCTCAGCTTTCGGTTCCGGCTCAGGTTCAGTATGATCGCCACGTTTCTTCTGGAACTCTTCAATTTTCTTGTAATGTTTTTCAGCTTTCTCAATATCCTTCTTAAAAAACATTTTGATGTCGTTCATCATTTCATCGGTTATTAAAGTCATATGATTTTTGACTTCGTAACCTTTTTTCTGCAAGAACTCCATCAAACTTTCTGTTGAAAGGTTGAATTCTGAAGCGAGTTTGTAAAGCCTAATTTTTGGTGCATTTGGTTCCGACATTAGAAAATCCCAAGTTTAAATTTTTGTTAGTCTTCTTCTTCTTCAAATTGATTTTCAAGAATCTCAATAATCTCTTTTGCTTTTGCTTCGTCAATTCCTTCAATCTCTTTCAACTTATCAAGCCCGGCTTTTAGTACTTCAACCGCAGTTTCAAAGTTGTTATTGATCAACAAGTCAACAATATCGCTGCCAAGTTCTTCGCGGAGTTCCGGCAACTCAACATCTTCATCATATTCTTCAAGTGGTTTTTCAACACGGATAACTTCAATGTCGTAGCCGGTAAGTTTCATTGCAAGACGGATGTTTACACCGTTACGTCCTACAATCAACGATACTTGATCGCTATCGGCAGTAACCGTGCATTTCTTTTCGTCCTCATCAATTTCTATTTGCTTTAATTTAGCCGGTGCAATACATCTTTGGATAAATACAACCGGATCTTCCGAATAGCTGATTACATCAATGTTTTCGTTGTTCAATTCGCGGACTATTGCGTGAATGCGAACTCCTTTCATACCAACGCAAGCGCCCACAGCATCAATTCTTGTATCGTTCGATTCAACAGCAACTTTGGCTCTTTCGCCGGGTTCCCGTGCAATACCTCTAATTTCAATCACTCCGTCATAGATTTCCGGAATTTCAATTTCAAACAATCTGCGTAAGAATAAATTATCAGCACGAGAAATTATAATAAGCGGACCATTCTGAGTTTTCTTAACATCTTTAACAACCGCACGGACTGTATCGCCTTTGCGGTATTTTTCGCGCGGAATCTGTTCAATGCGCGGAAGGAGTAATTCATTTTTGTTGTGGTTAACAAGAACATCATTGCGGCGTACCTGGTAAATATCGCCGACAACAATTTCACCTATCATCTCACCGTATTCACCGTAAATAAGGTCTTTTTCAATTTCTCTAATTTTTTGATTTAAGCTTTGGCGGGCTAAGTTGATTAATCTTCTTCCAAAGTCTTTCAACTGAAGTTTTTCAACATAATCTTCGCCAACTTCAAGCCCGTCATCATTTCCTTTTTCATTTACTTCTTCTATGCTGATTTGAGTTGCCGGATCAACAACTTCATCAACAATAGAGCGCTCAAGGAATATTTCGATGTCGCCTTTATCCATATTAACAACAACATCGTACTTGGCTTCAAGTCCGTATTTCTTTTTAACCATTAATCCGAAAATCTCTTCTATGATTCCGGCGAGAACATCCTTATCAAGGCTTTTCTCGCGTACCATCTGCGAAAAGGATTCTACTATCTCGGTGTTCATTTATTCTCCTATCAGAAACTAATTAAAACTTTTGCTTGGGTGATATTTTTAAACTCTATTTTGGTTTCTCCGCCTTTTTCCGCAAAGAATAGGTTTTCACCTTCAATGCGTAAAAGTTTAGCGGTTAATTTTTTCTCTTCGTTGTCTTCTTTATGCAG
>DAIEQT010000120.1 GCA_027347545.1 Ignavibacteria bacterium
CTTTTAGAAATATTTGAAAAAGCTTTTATTCCATATTTCTTATACATTTCTAAATAAACATCGCGTGCAAGTTTTTCTTCTTCTCTCATAAACTGTAATCCTTTTGCTTGCACTTCAGTGGGATTTTCGAAAGCGTATGTATTAATAGCAGTAGTAACTTCTGTGAGTGATATTGCATCTGCATTCACTGTTTCAACCGGTTCGGTAATATCACTTTCGGAACAAGCAAACAAAGCCGCACTTAAAAGTAAAACCGACACCATCTTATTTATTATTCTATTTTTCATTTTTAAACTCCAATTTATATTCATTAAAAAGAAGGCATGCTTTGCATGCCTTCAGAGTAAATAATTATTCACTAAATTTTACTTGCTGCCTCTGCGTCCATTAGCACCTTTTGGACCGGTTCCGTCATGAGTTCCGCTTACAGTTGCGTTGCCGCCTTTGTTGCCAAATCCGGTTCCGTCTTGTGGTCTTAATTGAGTGCCGCTGCCATCTTTTTTACCGTATCCTTTGCCGGCTTGAGAAGAACCTTGTAAAGCGGTACCAACGTTGTCACAAAGTCCATCACCGTTGAGATCAACCCAGTTTGTTTTTACCGGCGCTGGATTTCCTCTTCCGGTTGATTGCGCATTTGCTGAAGAAGCAAAGAATGTTAGTGATAAAAGAATTGCGAGGGTGAATAATGATGCGTTTTTCATTTTGTACTCCTTTTGTTTTGTTATTGAATTACGTTGACATAGAGTACTATATAAAGATTGTGCCAGAGCTTATGTTTTGATTTCGCTCTGGAATGGAAGTGCAAAGCAAAGGAGATAAAATGTTATATGGGTTTATGTCGAGCGGTTCGACTGCATTGGCGATAAATTTAAGGCTGCTGTTTCTTAATAACATTGTTGTAGTTAAATTGTCAACCGGAAATACACTTAGAATAGAATGACAACACAACCAAACAATCCTCTGCATGGAAAGACATTATTAGCAATACTCGAATATTTATTAGACCATTACACATGGGATGAATTATTCTACCGGGTTAGAATTAACTGCTTCTTTGAAAATCCAAGCATTCAATCCAGCCTCAAATTTTTACGAAAAACACCCTGGGCGAGAAAGAAAGTAGAAGAGTTGTATTTGCACACACTCAAAAACGCTGCCGATAAAGCGTGACTTTTACCATTATTAGATTCAAAAGATTGGAAGGACGCTACAAGTGAACGTCCTTCGCAGAACATCTAACAACTAATTATTCGCATTGTACTCGTCAATTGCATTTTTTTGCAGTTCATCCTTCATTTCTTTTGGGATAACCACAGAATCATAGTACTTCCCATCTTTCCCCTTCTCATTGGGCGCGGAAAGGAACAAACCGTTGGATCCATTAACAAGTCTAAACCCCTTGATAACAATTCCCTCTTCCGTTTGAATATCAAGAAAAGCAACTGTCTTGCTTCCACTGCTGTTGTGCAAAGGATTAATTCTGACGATCTTCATCGAAGACTCCATTTTGTTTATTGATACACAGTTATTTTTTTCCGCAAGAAGAAGACAAATCAGCTATTCGAACTGAACGATTGAAATTGCGGAAATTGAATAAGTAAGTTTTAGATTCCCCCTGAAGTTTAATATGGAACCCCAAAGCTCAAATTGAATTTATGACTAGGATTTCTTTATGTCAAGTAAATATTTATTTCAAATAAAGTCAGCTTCCCCCTTGTATTTATGCTGGAAGGGAAAGATATTAATGTTAAAAATATAAACAACCGCTCTAAGAGTTTCTAAAAACAATTATTTTTATGGAGATTTTGATGAAACAGTTCAAGTCATACTTATTGATAATTTTTCTTTCCTCAAGTTTTATAAGCGTTGCACAAATAGATAAACGCGAGTTAATGAAAACTGTTGAATTTCTTACGAGTAAAGAACTCGCCGGAAGATTGCCAGGAAGTATTGGTTATGATAAAGCCGCAAATTTCATTTCAAGTGAATTAGAAAAACTTAACCTAAAACCGGGCGGAGATGCTAAGTATTTCCATAAGCTAAAAGTAGAATACACAGAGATTTTAGCTCCGGAACATTTCGCTATTATCAAGAAGGGGAAAAAAACTGAATACAAACTCGGTCCTGATTATGTTTACCGGGGTTTTACCGGTTCAGGAAAGTTAACGGCACCGGTAGTTTTTTGCGGCTACGGTTTATCCCAGCCAGAGCTTGGTTACAATGATTATGCCGGAATTGATATTAAAGGCAAAGTTGTAATGGTCTTTAAGTATAATCCAAAATGGAATTTAAATAGCAAGACTTTTACAAACGGGAATCCTCGAGAAAAAGCTATTGTTGCTGCAAAGCATGGCGCTGTTGGAATTTTATTTGTCTCTTTCCCTAACGATGCCGAACCGCAAAAACCAATTGGAAGTGTTATTCACGGCGAAGGTGAGCAGATGGAAAACTTCCCGGAAATCCACATTGAATTAAATCTTGCCAATGAACTCTTTGAAGGCAGCGGAAAAACTCTAAAACAGTTGCAGACTTATATAGACTCAACAAAAACTCCATCTTCACTTTCATTGGTTCATCAAGTGGATTTGGAAGTTCATACTAAATATGAGAAGGAAAAAGAGGTAGTAAACATTATCGGGATTTTAGAAGGAAGCGATCCAAAGTTGAAGGATGAATACTTAATTCTTGGTGCTCACTTAGATCATGTTGGTGAGCAAGCCGGAAAGATTTATTTCCCTGGCGCAAATGATAACGCTTCCGGGTCGGCAGCACTTCTTGAAATTGCGCGGACATTTGCTTCTCAATCAGAAAAGCCTAAACGTTCTATTGTATTTGCATTCTTTGCCAGCGAAGAGCAAGGTTTGTACGGCGCAACTCATTTTGCAAACAATTTGCCTTTTCCGAAAGATAAAGTAAAAGCTATGTTTAATTTAGATTGCGTTGGATTCGGCGATAGTATTCAGATCGGCGGTGGAAAAAGTGCGTTAGCTCTTTGGGAAACAGCTAAGAGAATTGATTCTGAAAACGACCGTTTAATGGTACCTGGTACTTGGAGCGGCGGCGGTGCCGATGCCGAGCCATTTTTCCAGAAAGGAATACCTACCATCTATTTTGTAACCACAAACAGTTATAAACATTTGCACCTGTTAAGCGATAAACCTGAGACGCTGAATCCTAAGCTGTTCGAAGCCATTGCAAGATTAGCTTACAAAACAGCCGTTTTTGAAGCGTCAAATTAAAACTTGCCAACACGTCTTATAAGACTAAATTTCGATTAACTTTGACCGATAATTAGTCATAGAGGTTAAAACAGAATTACTATGCTTTTTTCAAAACATAAAGTAAAAGTCCTAATACTTGAGAATGACCGTTCCCGCTTCGAGTATATGCTTGAGCAGTTTCAATATTTGATTAGGGATATTGAAGCTACCGAGCTGGAATTGGCTTCGAACAACAAAGATTACCATTGCGTAATTACTGTTTCCAAGAACTCGCAATTTGCTCTTGTAATTGAAGTGCTGAACCTTAATGGTTTTGTTATACAAACAAATGATAAAAAAGTGCAGGAAATTCTTGAAAAGATAAATCAGAAATACATTGAAGAACTAGCTGACTATGTAAGCACCGTTGAATTCAAAAAAGGTGTTAATAAAACTCATCCAGGTCTAGATAAACTCGTTACCGACGGCAACTATTCTGAATTGATAAAAATATCCAAAGACGTAACCTACTCACCGGAAACAATTAAAACAGCCCGCTCAGGTATTTCCCGCGCGGTTACCAACTGCATGATTAAGACTATTGAGAACGTTTCTAAATTTAAGATTACTATTGATGAGGGAGTTAAAATACTTTTAGCAGTAGCTACGGATAGCGACTTAAAATATCTAAAACAAGATGAATTAATGATGCAGGCTGCAAACGTAGGTTTTGAGCTATGTACAAAAAACAACGAGGCAATTTCTAATCTCATCAAAATCAGCAACCAGAAAAACGTTGATTATTTAATCAACCTGAAAGCTGCTGCTAAATTTTCTGAAATTGTGCTTAGTGATGAAACCAAATATAAAAGCCAGATTAAATTTGCCACAAGAGAACTGAATGTCCGCTGGCTAATGAATCTTATTGAGCCTTTCCGTGATAAACTTAGCGACGAAGAAAACGAAAACATTAACAAACTCATCGAATACATCAAAAGCTTCTTTTCATAAGCCTATTTTCTTCTTCAAATTTTCATACAAATAATTTACTTCTATTCTTTATTTTTGGTCTAAAGATTCAAAACCTCACGAATAATTTGGCTCTAAAATGAAGAATAAATTTACAATTGCCGGCATACAGTTATCATTCTCGGCAAAGCCGGTAGAGAATGAAAAGAAAACCTTGAACTGGGTAAAAAAAGCCGCAAAGCAAGGTGCGCAAATTATTTGCCTTCCGGAGCTTTACCGCTCACAGTACTTTTGCCAGAAAGAAGATTTTTCTCTTTATGATCTAGCCGAAACTATTCCCGGTCCATCTACCAAAGCTTTTCAAAAAGTGGCAAAGGAAAATAAAGTTGCCATTGTTCTTCCAATTTTTGAAAAACGGGCTGCCGGTGTTTATCACAACAGTGCAGTAATGATTGATGCCGATGGTTCCATGCTAGGTATTTACCGTAAGATGCATATCCCGGATGATCCGGCATATTTTGAAAAGTATTATTTCACTCCTGGCGATTTAGGCTTTAAGACATTCGACACAAAATTTGGGAAAGTCGGTTCGCTAATTTGCTGGGACCAATGGTTTCCGGAAGGCGCCCGTTTAACAGCTCTTCAAGGTGCATCTGTTTTGTTTTACCCTACTGCTATCGGTTGGCATCCGGCAGAAAAAGAACGCTATGGCAAAGCTCAACAAGAATCATGGATTACAATCCAACGTGCGCATGCAATTGCAAATGGAGTTTACGTTTGTTCGGTAAATAGAATAGGCTTAGAACAGCCGGTAAAAGAACAAGCCGGAATTGAATTTTGGGGTAACTCATTTATCTGCGATCCGCAGGGTGTTGTAATTGCAGAAGCATCTACAAGCAAAGAAGAAATTATTTTAGCTGAAGTTGACTTGAGACATCTTGAAACTATACGCCGCAACTGGCCTTTCTTACGGGATAGAAGAATTGATGCTTACGGCGATATCACTAAAAGATTTCTGGATTAATTATGAATTACAGACTACCAGCTGAATGGGAAGAACATAAATCAACAATTATATGCTGGCCACACCAGAAAGAAGATTGGCCGGAAAAATTTGCACCAATTCCCTGGGTGTATGTTGAAATCATTAAGAATATCTGCGACGGCGAACTTGTAAGACTTTTTGTTCAAAGTGAAAGTGAGATACCAAAAGTTAGAAAGCATTTGGAGCGCGCGCATGTTGATACTGCAAATGTTGAGTTTATCATTTCGCAAACAGACCGGGGCTGGATGCGCGATTCTTCACCGGTATTTGTTAAAAACGGAAAAGATACTGTTGCTGTAAAATTTAAATTCAATGGCTGGGCTAAATATTCAAATTGGAAGAAGGATAAGAACATTCCCAAAACTCTTTCCAAGGTACTTGACGTTGAATTAGTTGAAGCTAAGCTAAATGGGAAAGAAATTGTCTTAGAAGGTGGCGCAATAGATTATAACGGCGGTGGAACTCTTCTTACAACAGAAGAATGCTTGATGGATCAGACAACACAAGCAAGAAATTTCGGTTATACAAAAAAGGATTATGAAAAAGCATTTGCAAAATATCTTGGAATCAAAAAGATTATTTGGCTCGGCAAAGGAATTGCAGGAGACGATACTCACGGTCATGTTGATGATTTATGCCGCTTTGTGAACTATGATACGGTTGTGTTATGCCGGGAGAAAAATTCTAAGGATGAGAACTATTATCATCTTGAAGAAAACCTTGAACGGCTTCAGGATGAAACAATTGCTTCGGGTTCTAAGCTGAACATAATTGAACTTCCGCTGCCCGCTCCAATAAATTTTGAAGATTTGCGTTTACCGGCGAGCTACGCAAATTTTTACATTAGTAATTCTACTGTTCTGGTTCCAACTTTTAATGATCCAAACGATAGAATAGCGCTAAATATTTTAAGCGAGCTTTTTCCAACAAGAAAAACAGTTGGAATACATGCTGTTGATTT
>DAIEQT010000124.1 GCA_027347545.1 Ignavibacteria bacterium
CTTTTACTTTTTAATAAATATTTAGCACCTAAACATGTTGACGCATAAAACGGGACTGCAATGAAAAAAAGTATTTCGATTCTCTTTTTGATTTTGTTTACAACAATTTATGCTCAGCATGAAAATGTACCGCTTGATAATGATGTTTATGTTTTTCTGAAAGAGATGAAGGTGAAGGGAATAATTGGCGGAATACATGATGACAGTCCCAACATGTCCCGCTATGAAGTTAAGAAACTGCTTGGTATTATTAACGAAAACCAAAATGCGCTCAGCAATACAGAACTTGGATTGCTTGAAAAGTTTAGCGATGAATTTAATGATGATGAAGCCGATAGCAGCAACGCAGTTCAGTTTTTAGGAGATGGATTTTCTAAATCGTTTGCTGATTTGTTTTCAAAAAAGAACCGTTACATGTATGCCTACCGTGAACCGGAAGCAAACTTCTACTTAAACGTTCTTGGAAGATTTTCTTTTGGACAAACTTTTGAGCCAGCGAAAACCAACTCAACGCTCTACGATATTGGATTCCGGTTTCGCGGTACGGTTTTTAATCACTTGGGCTATAGTCTGTCATTGCAGAAAGGCGGGGTAAGCGGTTCGCAATCTTACGCAATGCTCTTTGACCCACGGCGTAAATACAATTTCAAATTCATAGAAGCGATTGAGAACATTGGCAATTATGATTTTGCGGAAGGCTATTTGCGCTATTACATTGAACCGGCAAAAAATATGCGGCTGGCTCTGCAATTAGGAAGAGAGAAATTGAAATTCGGCTATGGCTACGGAAGCAAATTTGTTATCTCCGGCGATCATACTTTGATGGATTTCTTCCGCCTCAATTTTGACTATGGTGTTTTCAGTTTCACTTCTCTTACTGCATCTACGGTTGGTACATTCAACGTTAACCGGGATTTGGACTACACAAAATATCTAGCTATCAACCGGTTCAAATTAGCTTTTCCAAAGCTGATCGAGTTTGGCATCGGAGAAAATATAATTTACTCCGGCAGAGGAGTTGATCTGGCTTACCTAAACCCAATGATCTTTTACAAGTTTGTTGAAATGTCTTTGCAAGACAGAGATAACGGTTCTGTGTGGCTCGATTTTCAAACTCATTTCTTAAAGAATATTGAAATTAGCGGAACGTTCTTTTTGGATGAAAACATTCTTTCCCATCTGCAAGAGATGAATTTATTTTCGAACAAAACAGCATACCAAATTGGCGTTTTCTGGTACTCACCATTTGCTATAAGCGATCTTTCGTTTGTCGCTGAATACACAAAAATTCGTCCTTATGTTTACACTCATACGAATGATAAAAACTCCTATACCACTTTTGGAGAACTGATTGGGCACAGCATCGGTCCAAACTCCGATGAAATTTTGTTGCGAGCTGCTTATAATCTAAATGATTGGATTAGGCTTAATTGTGCATATCAATACATTCGCTCCGGCGAAAACATTTACGATTCCGAAAACCGTTTGGTATTCAATGCCGGCGGCGATGCGTTTGTTCCTTACCGGATGGATATAGACCCAAAGTACATAGATTTTTTGGATGGCGAGAGAGTTAATCAGAATATTTTTACAGCAACTGTAAAAGCAGAGCCGTTAAGAAAATTTTATCTGAACTTAACATATAAACTGATTTCCCGAAACAATATCTCGAGGAATATCGATAACAAAACAAGTTATGTCTTATTCACTACAAACTTTGAGCTGTAGTCATTTCATAATCGCAATTTCATCCAATTGTTTACGTTTAATTGCCGGTACACAAACGCCTTCTTTGGGATAGCCAACCACAAGTATCATAAAGGGACGTTCATTTCCGGGTCTATCAAGAATTTTATTTAGAAAACTCATAGGACTAGGAGTATGCGTGAGCGAAACCAATCCGCTATGGTGCAATGCGCTTATTAACATACCGGTTGCAATTCCTACAGATTCGTGAGTGTAATAGTTTTTCGATTTATCCCCATTTGATAACACTGCAAATTTTTCTTCGAAGATTATAATTAGTACCGGCGCTTCTTCAAGAAAAGGTTTGTGTTTGTCTGTCCCAAGAGGTGAAAGAGCGTTAATCCATTCTTTTGGTGCCCGTTCTTCATAAAATTCTTGCTCTACTACCTCTGCGGCATATCTAATCTTTCTTTTTAGAATTTGATCAGTTACAACTACAAATTTCCAAGGCTGCTTGTTAGCCCCGCTAGGTGCGCTGCCGGCTGCAAGAAGGCAAGATTTAATTACTTCCATAGGGACATGTTTGCCCGAAAAATCGCGAACTGTTCTGCGCTTCTGTAACTCATAGTTGTAGGCGTTTGCCCGCAAAAGCATTTCGCTTTCCGGAAGCTCAACAAAATTTAACGCTGCTAATTCTGCTTCACGCATATATATCCTTACAATTCTAAATAGAAATGAGTTTGTTACAAAATTAGGCTTTGGGTGCTAATGGAATTGAAATTGTAAATGAAGATCCCTTACCTTCAGTGCTTTCTACTAAAATCTTGCCCGAGTGTCTTTCTATTATTTCTTTGCATAGTATCAATCCCAACCCGGTCCCTTGCTCTTGATTGGTACCGTCTGTTGAATGATGCATATCTATACGGAATAATTTTGAAATTACATCTTGTGGAATTCCAATGCCGGTATCGGTAATAGTAATGTTAGAGGAAAAATCAGTTAGCCTAGCTTTAACCGTAATACCGCCGCCAAAATTAGTAAACTTAATTGCATTTGATATTAAGTTCCGCATAACAACCTGCATCATCTCAAAATCAACAAAAATTTTGATGGAACTATCAAACTTTTTGTTAAGAGAAATATTTTTGTTTGCAGCATTTGTTTTAAGAGCGTCAAAAACAAATTCGACCAATTCACTGAGAGAATATAAGGCGGGAGAAAATTCCATGCGGCCGGATTGAATTCTCGACCACTGAAGCAGATCGCTGAGTAAGCGATACTGAGTTTTGGCTGTTTTATGCAATTGCTTGCTTAACCTGCTTAGCTCTTTTTTCTCCATTGTAATGGCTTCTTCAGCAAGTATTTCCGTTAGTCCAAGAAAACCATTGAACGGCCCGCGTAAATCGTGTGCAATAATTGAAAAGAATTTATCTTTTGTTGCGTTAAGTTCTTTAAGTTCTTCCGAGCTTTTGACTAACTCTGCTTCAACTTTTACACGGCGTTTCATTTCTGCAGTTAGTTCTTCTTTTTGCCGGAAAAATTCCGTAATCATTGAAGCAATTTTTCCAAATTCGGTTTTGTCTTTTGATAAGTCTGATAAGAATAGAGATTTCTCGTGTTCTAAACTTCTAGATATTTTTCTGAGTGGCGCTGTAATGTAACGAATTAGAAACAAAGAAATTGCGATTAGCAAACCAACAGCAAGCATTACGCCTGTTATCAACTGCCAGTTCAAAGCATCCGCAGATTCTTTGAGCATTTCCGAATTGCTGGCAAACGAAAGAGTTGCAAGAGTTTTTCCTTTGTGATCAAATAACGGTTTATTAATAACTATTGAGTACAAAGGAGATTTTTTTTCTTCTGGCTTATTCTTATTAGTAAAAATAATGGAAGTAGAGCTTGATGTTATTAAGTTAAAATGACGGATATAATCCGGCGTCCAAATTCTTCCAACTAAAAAAAAGCCTCGCGGCGGCGTCTTTCTTGCAATATCAGAACTTGGTTGAACAGGGGCTGTTCTTACTTCCAACAGACCGTGTTTGGTGTTAACAAAAAAATAATTAAAACTTTTTCCCGTTAGCTTTTCCACCAGTTCTTGTTTAGGAAGAGGGAATTCGGTTAGCTCTTTATCTCCCATAATATTTGTTGAATAGGCGAGAGTAAAATTTGTCTTGTAAAGCCACGCGGCATGAGCATTATAAGTTGGCAATGCCGTAGCTACAATTTCGTTGCCCCACGTAGTGTCGTTGTTAACAACACAAGCAACCATTTCGTCCCAGTAAGTGTCATTAAATGCCCATGATTCTATACCTTTTCCAACGAGTGCAAAAATATTATCTATAAGGATTTGCTTGGTTGCACGTTCTTCAGCCAAAATTCTTGTGAGTTCTTTCTCTTCGCTTTCTTTAATGAAAGATAGGATAGCAGTGAAGAAGAGCGTTAGCAGTGTTATAAGTAAAATTATTTTGTATTGGGTTTTGCCGATTTTCACACGATTCCTACGTGGCGCAAATTTTACTTTTATCTATTTAGGGAAAAAAGCCATTAGAAGCCACATTTTAAAATGGACAATGCCGTGAGATTTTTTGTAGGTATATAGCTATATGAATCCGGGAGAACTATGTTATTCATGAATAGCTAGCGGCAAATAAAAAATAAATTTGCTTCCTTTGCCAACCTGGCTTTCAACCCAAATTTTGCCTCCCTGTCTTTCTATGAATTCTTTGCAAAGAATTAATCCTAATCCCGTGCCGGACTCACTGTTAGTACCAAATGTAGTGTGGCTGATATCTAAACGGAATAAGTTCGCTAAAACTTTATCATCCATTCCTATTCCCGTGTCGATAACACGAATTTCTGCGTACCTACCCTGTTCTTCTGCCCTAATTGTTATTTTGCCGTCTTTCCCGGTGAACTTAATTGCATTTGTAATCAAGTTTCTGATTACGGTATTAAGCATGTCTTCATCTGCTAAAACAATCAAATCATTTTGCAGTTCGTGCTCAATAGTAATTCCCTTACGGGCCGCGGTTGTTTCCAAAAGTTCTAAATTCACTTTTACCAGATTTGCCAGTGGAATTTCGGACGGGTTAAATTCAATTCTTCCGGTCTGGGATCTTGACCACTGAAGTAAGTTTTGAAGAAGATTATGAGAAACCTCCGCGGATTTTTTCATTTCCTCTAAATAGAACTTTCTTTCATCGTCGCTTAAATCGCTGTAATCGGTTAGAAGCAAATCGGAAAAACCGAGGATGGTGATAAATGGATTTTTAAGATCGTGGGCAATGATAGAAAAGAATTTATCTTTAGTTGTGTTTAGCTGTTTAAGTTCTTCTGCAATTTTTTTCATTTCATCTGAGCTTTGCTTGCGGGCAATTACCTGCGCAACTTGCTCGGCAACGAACATTAAAATTGATAATTCTTCCTGTCCAAACGCTTTTTCATTTTCGTAATCTTGAACTACAATTACGCCGATAGTTTTGTCGGAAACTTTTAATGGCACACCAAGCCAAATAGCTTGAGGCGCGCCAATAAGTTCTACTTCACCGCTTCTTCTAAGTTCTAAATCTCCCTGCGCATCAATAAGAGTAGCTTTACCAATTCTTAAAACATATTCTGTTAGTCCGTTTCCCGGTTTTTTTGGCGCCTGAGGCGGATCATACTCATCAACAAAGTAGGGAAACGAAATCATGTTTGTCTTTTCATCGTACATTGCGATGTAGAAATTTTTTGCAGACATTAATCTGCCCACAACCTCATGTATCTTATGGTACAAACTAAACATGTCCGAAGCGGTGTAGGCGTACTCAGAGATATCAAATAGAGCTTGCTGAATTTTATCATTGCGGTTTCGTTCTGTTACATCGCGCAGAATAGCTTGAACAAGAGTTTTCCCTTCAAATGAAACAGCCTTTAGTGTTATTTCCGCATCTATCATATCGCCATTTTTTGTTGTATGAATCCAATCAAATCTTTGCGGCACACCGCTCAATGCAGCACTTATTTTTTCTATAGCTGATTCGTTTGATGTGCGTCCATCAGGTTGAAACTCCGGAGAAAATTGATCGGGAGTAAGTCCTATTAATTCATCACGAGAATATTTCAGCATTTCACAAACAGCCTGGTTACAATCTATTACAGTTTCCCTCATTAGGAACATACCATCAATGGAGTTTTCGAAAAGCGAGCGGTAAAGCAGCTCACTTTCCCTAATCCTTTCTTTACTAACAATTTCATCAGTAATATCTCTTGAAACTCCGAATGTGCCAATAATTTTTCCTTCGGGATCATTCAGGGGCATTTTAGTAGTAGCAACCCAGGTTGTTCTTCCGTCAGACCAATCCTCTTTTTCCTCTTTGCCTATGATGGCTTTACCGGTGCTGATAATTTCTTGCTCATCGTTGTATGCGGAAATTGCATGTTCATAACCAAACATATCAAAATCCGTTTTACCAACTAGATCGTTTGGGTTTTGAGCGCCATGCTTTAAAGCCATTGCAGGGTTAACTTTTATAATCTTGCTTCGTAAGTCCTTGAAGTAAATGCTATCCGGCGTGCTGTTGAGTAAAGCTTGCAGAAGATTTTGTTCGGCTTCGTACTTGCTTGTAATTTCTTTTTGCTCAGTAATATCCTCAACAAAAGCTACAACCTCTTTAACTTTTCCATCTACTTTTTTAACAGTACTAACGCTAAGTCTTCCGTATAAGATGTTGCCGGATTTGGTTATGTAACGTTTCTCAAGCTGGTATTGAGAACGTTTCCCCTCTAATAATTCTTTAAATAGTTTTTGATCTTTTTCTAGATCCAAAGGATGGCTGATTCCGGCAATAGATAATTTTTGAATTTCTTTTTCGTTGTAGCCCAGCATTTGGCACAACGCATTGTTTATCTTTAATATGTTAATGTCGCAATCGAATAAAACAATTCCAAAGCCCACACTATCATAAATAGCCTTAAGAAAGTTAGAATCTTCAGAAACACATACTGTAGGCTTCTTAGTTTTGGCTGGTGAAGATTTTTTTGAAACCACTTTCTTTGGCGTCTTTTTCATTGTGATCCCTTTCGGGTTTTTTGCCATCACATCCTCAAATACAGCAAATTGATTTCAGAACTTTATTCAATATATAAAAATTGATTTAATATATATAACCTAATTATTTCATCAATAAAAAAGTTTATTGGATTCAAGATTCAATCAATTACTTTATAAATAGCGCTGCTCTCTTCATCAACAGAAAGGTTTAACTCTGTACTCAGTTTTATTTTCTCGTTAGTTCTAAGATTGAGTAAAATATTTTTTGGTGAAACCATATTGCTCATTGAGGCAAAATTTACTTCTTGTTTTGCTTTAGAATTATTTATTACCGTCAAAATCTTTTCCGAGCCGAGCGTTCTGAAATAAACATACACATCATTGGCCGGCGGATAATGAATTAGAGTCCCGGTTGCCAGCGCAGGATGAGCCTTGCGTAAAGATAAAAGTTCTTTGATGTGATTAAATAATTCGTTTTCGTTTTTATCTCTGCCCGTTTCTGTAAACGCATTCCGCTTATCATTTGGAAAGCCGCCCGGAAAGGGCATTCTTAGAGTGCCGTCATCATTTGTTCCAACCAATCCAATTTCCGAGCCGTAAAACAGTTGTGGAATTCCACGTGTCGTCAAGAGAATATCGTAAACCAATTTTTCTTTTTTCAAATTGCTTTTTGCAAAATAGGCAACACGCGGTACGTCATGATTATCAGCAAAAGTAACAAGCTGGGTTGGATCTGCGTACAGATAATCTTTAGCAATAACGTTATAAACTTGGTGTGTGCCGGTTCTTCCTTCTGCCAATCCAATGAGTACATCGCGTAAAGCAAAATCTGTTACAGCGGGCAGGTTGGAATTAATTTTTCTGAAATGATTATTCTGCTGGTAAGTTGAAAGCAAATCTGAATCTCCGGTCCAAACTTCTCCAACAATGTTTGTTGTGGGGAATTCATCTTTAACAGCTTTTGCCCAGCGAGCCATATATTTTTGATCACTATATGGGTAAGTGTCTTCGCGGATTCCATCAATCCCGGCAAACTCCATCCACCAAATTGTGTTCTGTGTAATATAGTTTTGCACAAAAGGATTACGCTGATTAATATCCGGCATTGAGTTTACAAACCATCCTTGCTCAACATGTTTGATTGTTGCGCTGTCGGCATGAATATCGCTAAAGACCATTTTGAGATGGTTTGCGTTGAGATGTTTTTCCAGCGTTCCGTTAAGCCAATCTTCTGCTGGTAAATTTTTAAACCACGGATGATCATCGCTTAAATGGTTTGCAACATGATCAAGCACCACTTTCATTCCGCGCGCATGAGATTCATCAACATATTTCTTGTAAAGAGCATTAGTTCCTAATCTCGGATCAACTTTGTAAAAATCTGTTGCTGCATAACCATGGTAGGAGCGGAAAGTGTTGTTCTCTACAACGGGCGTAAGCCAAGTAGCGGTAACACCAAAATCTTTTAAGTAATCTAATTTATTAATAACACCTTGCAAATCACCGCCGGCTCTTCCTTGTCCATGTATTTTCTGCATGTAATCAGAGTAGCCTGCAACCGAATCGTTAGCTAAATCGCCGTTGGCAAACCGATCCGGCATGATTAAGTAGATCACATCGTTTTGAGTAAAACCATTAAAACGGTTTACCGCATCTTCTCGTTTTAGAACTGGAAAAGTAAAAGAAGACTTTTCTTTTCCCCTGGTAAGAATGATCTGGTAATCTTTTGGTGTAAGATTGCTTGGGATCTCTATATCTATAAAAGCGTAAGATGCATTTTTGATTTTGTGAACTTTGGTTACTTTTATTTTCGCATCATCAAAACTGGCTGAAACATTATTTAGATTGCTTCCGTAAACCATCAGTTGAATTTTGTTGTGCTTCATTCCAACCCACCAGTTCGGAGGATCAATTCTGTTGATAGAAATACTTTGAGCTAACGATACAATAGAAAAAAATAGAAGTGCAGCTAAAATTCTTTTCATTTCATCCTCTTTCTTGGTGTTGAATGTTATAAGATCGGCGCGTTAAGACCAATCACAAAATTGTTGGTACCAAAATAATTCAACTTCCACGTAAACTCTAATCTAAAAGGAAACAAAGCTTGCCCAATGCCAAATCCGATTTCAGCAAACGGCTTCTTAAATTCTGTTAATGAGTATCCGATTCCATATTTATTAATGCTTGGCATAATTGATTTGCTTTCGGCTTTCGTTTCAATAAGTGCTGCGTTGAAGTGCACGCTCATATTCATTTGCCAATCAACTAAAAACTCAAGATTGAGGAAGCGAAAAATCTCATCACCTAAATCATTATCAATAGAAAGAACAACCGCTTTATCTCCAAATACTTCTCCTGTGCGCAAAGTTCTGAATGTGTTCGACTGGCTTGCTATGCTGATATTGCCGGGTAGTGAATGCATCATTTGAAAAGGAATTTTACCGTTTGAATAAAGTCCCATTAGCGTGAAATTCATTCTCGCCGATGCAAAGGTTGGGATGTAACCGGTAAGTGTTAAACGGTACATCTGAAAATCTAAACTGCTCTTTAGCAAATCTGAATTACTGAAAATAAAATTGCCGCTCAAAGTAGCGTAAGCTCCACCTTGACTTATTTTTCTTCTAAAGTAACCGTCTTCTATAAACTTTCTGAAATCCAACTGAAAGTTAGCAGTTAAAGCGTTGATTTTAGTTTCATAAATTGGTTGGACAGGGTTATAAGTTTTACTCTTATTGAAGAAAGAAAAATCGGTGTTTACAAAGGCGCTATTATCGGTTCTGTTCATATAACCAATTCCAAGGCTTAGCACCGGAAAAACTTGACTCCACACGCCCGCGCTAAAACCCTTTGTGTAATAGTAATCTCGGAAATCATATTTGCCAATAAGATTTACTAACGTGGAAGTTAGTCTGTTATACCGGATTGATTCACTAAAAAGATCTGTTAATTTACTGAATGCGCGGAAAGCCAGATTTGATGTTCTGTAATCACCCAGATAATAATTGCCGGCAAACTCACCCTTAAATTTTTCATCAGCGAAACCGTAGGATAAATCCAGCCTAAAGTTGCTTCGTTTATCAAATTGCTGGATAGCATTCATCCCAAAGTTAAGCGAGTGCCCCTCAACCCGGTTAAATGAATAAAGGGAGAGAGGTCCGCTCATAAAGAAATTATTACCGAGAGGAATTGCAGGAGACAGGATGGAAAAATTATCCCAGAAACTCCTTGGAACAGATTCAACACTGTCTATCCTTGCGTAAGCTTCCAGTTCTTCTTTTGTATTGGGAATTGTTTGTGTTGATTTCCAATAAAGCGAGTCTTTTTTATCGGCGTCCGGATTTACTTTGACAATCGTCATATCGAAAAAATCGCTGTCGAATTTATTATTGATCTGGTAATCATAAAAAATTGTGTTTAACTCAAAGCCGAATTTCATCAACCCTAGCGGATTGCCTTCAACAGAAATGCGGTAATCAATCGGCATAACAATTTTATTTTCGAATTCTGTGAATTGCTGGATAATGCTAATCTTGTCAAATATTCTTCCGGGATTAGCTGGATTGTTCATTCCCGCCTCGAGTTTTACCAGGTTGAATGATTTATCGGCAATGTATAGCGTTCCTACAAACCCGGGATCAATTTTACGTAGCGGCTCGAATTTTATTTTGAACACAGTTTGTCTATCCATTGCTAGCGTATCTTCAATCAAATAGTCGTAGAATTCAATCGCTTCATCTGCAATTGGACTCATTAAAGGTCGGTTAAGAAAGCGAATATCATCTGTGTAGAAATTCTGTAAAAGTCTTCCGCCGGTGAAAATATTAATAGCGCTCGGAGTATTTGCTGATTGTTTGCGAGCAATAATTTCGTCTTTGTATTCGTTGGGCTTTCTAAAATATCCTTTGCTTTCATTTTCAATTATTCCTGTGATCTTTAATGCACTAGTATCTTTACCGCCCCCTAACCCGACACTAACGTTGGTACCGGAAGAAGAAAAATCTTGAGTGGTTTTAACAATTCCTTTTGTGTAAGCGCGGAAGATGTAAGCATTTATTTTCTCTTCCCGGTCATGTTTAGCCATAATTGTTCTACGCAAAATTTCGAATGCCGGGTTTTCGCCTGGCAGAACCGTTACTTCCGGCAAGTTTACAGGAACCGGGGCTAAGCGAATTTCCAATGTCTCATTAGAGTTTAGCTTCACATCGATTGTATCCGAAATGTAACCTATGTTTGATACAATCAATTTGTAATTACCCTTAGCAAGCCTAAGCTCGTAAAGTCCATCAATTGTTGCCGAAGTGCCGGACAGAGTTCCGCTTATCCTAATGTTTGCATAAGCTAATCCTTGCAGAGTTGCCCTATCTGTAATTTTTCCTTTGAGTACAAATTGCTGGGGCATAACTTTAGATGTAAATAGTAAAAGCAAAAGAAGAAGGCCTTGTTTCATAAAAACTCCCTAATATTGGCTGGCTTTAAGCGAGCGCTTGTGGCAAAAATAAAACAATCCGCTGTATAAATTCGGATTGTAATAGAAAGAAAAATTAATCTAATCGTATCGTTAGACGAAAAATTTTAGAAAATTGTTTCTGTTAATAAAATAAAATGTGAAAAATGAAAGTGGCAATAACTGGGGCAACCGGATTGATTGGCAAGAAGCTCATGAAGAAACTCGTTGAGCAGGGCGATGAGGTTTTTATTTTGTCCCGTTCGGTGGATTTCGAAAAGCAAATTCTACCAAACGCTTCCGGGTACATAAAATGGGGCAATAATTCTAATTCTTGGCAATCAAAACTTTCCGGTGAGAAACTGTAATTCATCTTTCCGGAGAAAATATTAATGCGCTAAAAAAGGTGGGATGCTGATTTTATTTGAAGACCTTATCGCATCGTTAATGAATCCATTGAGAGAAAAACTTACTCATACCAAGAAACCACTTCGAAGTTTTTTGTATTTGGAAATGCCGGCGGAGTAACAGTATAAAACCTTTCATCAAATCTATGATTAAAGCGCAAACCTCTTACAGGATTACTCCCGGAATAAGTAGCAGTTACCCGTGTAGTTTTGGCAATAACACCACCAAGAATATACCAGTTACCTAAGAAACTTTGAGTTACCAAGCCATCTTCAGGCCCAATGTTTCCATTCATAGCAAACATAGAGGCTTCTGTGTATATGTTTTCTCCTCTTGTGTCGGAGTTATCTTTAATTCTTATATTTTCTTCTGCAATAATTCCAAGCATATCATTCGAGTTCGGATTTGTTCTTGGGTTATCCAAGTATCTTATATTGTCCTCCAAGTAAACATTTCCAAATCCAGTTCTCCCTTTCTTCGTAGCAACGATACTTACATTTCCGTCAACTGTTCCCTTAGTATAAATATTACACTTTTCCGCATAAATAACTCCGTTAGGTGCAAATGTAGATAAAGCAACGGTTGTATTAGCAGACCACGAAGAGGAACCCTCAAGTTTTGAGCTATATGTAATTGTTGCATCATTATTGAAATAAATACGAACATCTCTACCTTTATTTGGTGAAGAGCTCCCTCTGAATACTGAAGAGCCTGCTCTGGTACGTAAACCGGTAGTATCAAATTGAA
>DAIEQT010000170.1 GCA_027347545.1 Ignavibacteria bacterium
TTTTTAATTTTTGGTTCGAACTCCGGAAGATTTTCAAGACGTTCTGCAATTATTTCGTCGCTGAGTTATACATTCAATTTTCTGTTTGGAATAGCAAGCGTAATTATATCTCCGCTTTGCACTGCTGCAATTGGTCCGCGCTCTGCTGCTTCGGGAGAAACGTGACCGATACAAGCGCCGCGTGTACCGCCGCTAAATCTGCCATCGGTTATAAGAGCAACTCTATCTCCTAAGCCCATTCCCATAATTGCGCCGGTAGGAGTTAACATTTCCGGCATTCCTGGTCCCCCTTTTGGTCCTTCATAACGAATGATTACACAATCTCCCGCTTTAACATCACCTTTAAGAATTTTTTCTACCGCTTCTTCTTGAGATTCATAAATTTTTGCCGGACCGGAAAACTTCATCATTTTTTCATCTACCGCACCGGTTTTAACAATCGCTCCATTTGGCGCTAAGTTGCCGAACAGAACTGCAAGTCCACCGGTTTTAGAATATGGATTTTCAACTGTATGAATTACATTTTCATCTTTTATTGATGCTGAAGAAATATTTTCACCCAGAGTTTTTCCGGTTACTGTTGGAGTGCTTTCATCCAGTAAGTTTAGTTTTGTTAATTCTTTCAGTATTGCCGAAATACCACCTGCTCTATCAACATCTTCTATATGAACATTTTTTGTCGCCGGACTAACTTTGCAGATGTACGGAGTCTTAGCAGAAAGTTCATTCAGTATATTCAAATCGAGTTCGATTCCCGCTTCTTCTGCAATTGCTAATGTGTGAAGAATTGTGTTTGTGCTTCCGCCCATCGCTAGATCGAGCGAAAAAGCATTCTTGAATGAATTGAGAGATAAAATGCTGCTTGGTTTTAAATCATCTTTAACTAATTGGAGAATTTGTTTTGCTGCGGAAGTAGCGAGTTCTTTTCGTTTGGGGTCAATTGCAAGTATTGTTCCGTTTCCGGGAAGAGCCATTCCCAATGCTTCGCACAAACAATTCATTGAATTAGCTGTAAACATACCTGAGCAAGAACCGCAAGATGGACAGCTAAAATCTTCCAACTGCTTCAATCTTTCATCGTTAATTGTACCCGAACTATATTGTCCAACTCCTTCAAACACAGAAATCAAATCAACTTTTTCACCACTTGGCAATCTGCCGGATTTCATCGGTCCGCCGGAAATAAATATTGTCGGTACATCTACGCGAACTGCCGCCATTAACATACCGGGGACAATCTTATCGCAGTTAGGAATGCATATCATACCATCTAAGCGGTGAGCTTCTACAACTGTTTCGACACAGTCGGCAATCAACTCTCTGCTGGCTAATGAGTAACGCATTCCCAAATGCCCCATCGCAATTCCATCATCAACACCAATAGTGTTGAATTCAAAGGGAACACCGCCGGCTTCGCGCACAGCGTCTTTAATCAGTTTTCCAAACTCTTGTAAATGCACATGCCCGGGAATTAAATCTATGTAAGAGTTGCAGATTCCGATGAACGGTTTTTTGAAATCTTCGTCGCTCTTTATAACGCCGGTTGCTTTCAGTAAGCTGCGGTGCGGAGCTTTATCAAAACCTTTTTTAATTAAATCCGAACGCATAATTCTCCAATATTAATCCTCAGATATAATTCTTGGACTTCGGTCAACCCCGATCCGACTTTATTTTATGTTGTTAGATTTGGGATTGACCAGTTATTCTAGTTTAGAATAATAATTCATAGAAGCACTAGAATGTTAATGATCCCTAAAAGAATGATTTCTGAAGAAAGGTTATAAATTGAAGACACGTGGTTGCAGGTCGCTTCCAGTGGAATAGCTATTGGTTGTGCCATATTTCTATTTGTGTCTTTCATAGGTTTTTTAACTTGTTGCGAATATAGCCGATGAAAATTTAGTTGTCAAGACTTTTTTGGCTCTCCATAAATATTTTTCCATTTCTGTGCATAATTATGCAAATCAAAAAACCTTAATGTCCCCACAATTCTCTATCAAAACTTCGGTATTGAATGGATCCTCCTATAAGTTTAATTCAAAAACTTCACTTTACTGTCTCGGAGCTTTTTTTCTTTAGCGTTTCGTTTTTCGATCTGCTTTATGTCTTCTTCCGGCTTTAATATTTCCGGTTTAATTCCACGTTTTAATAATACTTGTCTTGTTGCTTTACTGTTCTCTACAACTTCCTTCTCCAATTTTGGTTTTCCGGTTAAGTCTTTTGCTTTTATGTTATGGTCTGTCATCGCCAAAGCAAAATCTTTAGCACGCAATTCAACGTCTGTATCAAAATCAGCAAGAGCTCTTTTCTCCGGGATGTTTCGCTTTTTCTTAAGTTCCTTAATCCCAATTCCACCATATAAAGCTCTAATATGTTTGTCTTTGAAAGTTGCAAACTCAACCGGCAGCTTTATTCCACGTTCATATACAGTCTGCTCAATTTTATCTTCTGTTTGTTTTAATTTTCTACGGGATTTTAACCTCTTATCTTCATAGCTGAGTCGTTCATTAATTTCCTGCTTCCTTGTTTGCACTGCAAAGTAAGTTTGTGCATAAGCAATTTCTTGTTTTCGCGGATCGCCATTTTGTGCAATCAGGTAACAAGCGTATCTTGTAAGAAGAAAATCATTTATTTCTCTTTCTGCATCAGAACCTAGAGATACCATTTTACCGACGCCAGTAAAATGGTCTTTAATGTTTTGACCACTAGATACACACGCATCAGTTGCTTTTTTTAATACATCACTAAAAGTTTGCCATTTGGAATAGCCAAGTAACGGCATCAACTCGCGTGCCGACCAATACTCTAAGTCGTCCTGAACTTTTTTTATAGATTCAAGATTAGCATTCAGATTTACCATTAACTTATTCATAGTCTTGCCTCATTAATAAAATTGCATTGAAAAATACTAATGACCCCACAATTCTCTATCCAAGCTTCTGTACTGGATTGCTTCGGAAATATGATTTGCACCTATACGTTCCGAACTTTCAAGATCAGCAATTGTTCTACTGACTTTTAGAATTCTATCGTAAGCTCTGGCAGATAAACCAAGCCGGTTCATTGCCATCTTT
This sequence comes from Ignavibacteria bacterium, assembly GCA_027347545.1. GTDB lineage: Bacteria > Bacteroidota > Ignavibacteria > Ignavibacteriales > Melioribacteraceae > Stygiobacter. The sequence continues at coordinate 3,075 of DAIEQT010000170.1, forward strand.
AGCAAATCTTCACTTGCACGGTCGAGCTGGCAAAACGTTTTGATTTCTTTCGAAGTCATATCGGCATTCTTGAAAACATGCTTTAGATTAGTAAATCTTTTCTGCTGAATATCTCTCGCTGCTACAACTCTTTTTCTAACTTCGGTTGATTTCTCACCGCTTGCTTTAGAAGCAAGTTCGTTAAACTTTACTGCCGGAACTTCAATGTGAATATCAATTCTATCCAAAAGAGGTCCGCTAATACGCGCCATATATTTCTGAATTAGCGGAGTATTACAAGTGAATTCGTGATTCGGATCGGTGAAATAGCCGCACGGGCAAGGATTCATTGCTGCTGCTAACATAAAATTTGCCGGAAACTCGATTGACATTTTAGAACGGCTTACTGTTACTTTGTAATCTTCTAGCGGCTGACGCATAACCTCCAAAACATTTTTTTTGAACTCTGGCAATTCATCTAAAAACAGAACTCCGTGATGCGCAAAAGAAACTTCGCCGGGACGAGGAAACGAACCGCCGCCGATTAGCGCGGCATCGCTAACTGTGTGGTGTGGACTACGAAATGGTCGCTCAGTTATTATCGCTTTATCCTTTGCTAATATTCCCGCAACAGAATGAATCTTTGTTGTCTCAAGAGCTTCTTCAAAAGTAAGCGGCGGAAGTATTGAAGGAAATCTCTTAGCAAGCATTGTCTTACCGCTTCCGGGTGGTCCAATCATAATTATGTTATGCCCGCCCGCAGCTGCAATTTCCAGAGCACGCTTTACATTTTCTTGCCCTTTCACATCGGCAAAATCGAGTATGTAATCATTTACATGTGCAAACAATTCTTCTTTATCAGAGATGTAAGGTTGAAACTCTCCTTCTCCATGCAAAAATTTGATAACATCATTCAAAGTATCCAATCCATAAACTTCTATACCTTCAACTATCGAAGCTTCTCTAACAGAATCAACCGGAAGAATTATTCTCTTAATTCCTTTCCGCTTTGCTTCAACAGCAATTGGTAAACCGCCCTTAACTTTCCGCAGAGTTCCATCAAGTGAAAGTTCACCGAGAAAGATTGTATCGGCTAACAACTCCGAGCTTAATATTTCCGTAGCTTCAAGAATTCCGATTGCTATTGGTAAATCAAACGAGCTTCCTTCTTTCTTAATATCAGCCGGTGCTAGGTTAACAGTAATCTTTTTATGCGGTAGTGTAATGCTGGAATTTTTAATTGCTGCAGAAACGCGCTCGCGGCTTTCTTTAACGGCGTTATCTGGCAATCCAACAATTGTAACTGAAGGAAGATTATGTTCGCTGTGAGTTTCTACTTCTACAAGGTATGCGTCAATTCCAATTGTGGCGCCGGATAGGACTTTTGAAAACATGGGTTATCCCCCAAATAGTCGTTAGTAAACTACTAAAATTCTTCTCAACTATAAATATTTAGGATGCTTTCCCATGAGATAATTTTGGCTGAAGATAATTGCTTTATTGTATTTTAATTTAGTTGGTGGTACTTTGGAATAGTAATTGATTATTTCTGAATTGGTGCAAAATGAATTCAAATAAAATATTTGTTATTGGTAGCTCCAATACCGATATGGTTGTAAAAACCGATAAGCTTCCGCTACCGGGAGAAACAAAACTAGGCGGCACTTTTTTTATGAATGCTGGAGGTAAGGGTGCTAACCAAGCAGTTGCTGCTGCAAGAATGGGAGGCAATACAACTCTGGTTGCTAAAGTTGGTAACGATATTTTCGGCAAACAAACAATTGAGGGATTAGCAAAAGAAAATATAAACACCCAATATGTTTTTGTTGATAAAAAAACGCCTTCCGGAACAGCAATTATTATGGTGAATACAGATGGTGAAAATTGTATAGTAGTTGCACCGGGGGCAAACGCCAACTTCCTCCCAACTGATCTTGAGAATGTAAATGATGTTTCAAGTGCAGAAATCATATTGATACAACTGGAAATTCCAATACAAACTATAGAAGCCATAGTAAAAATTGCCAAAGAGAATAAGCAGAAAGTAATTATCAATCCGGCGCCGGCGCAAGTATTAGATGATGATTTACTCGATGGAGTATTTCTTGTTACTCCAAATGAAACCGAGGCAGCTCTACTAACTGGAATAAATGTTATTGACGAAACAACTGCCTCTCAAGCAGCAGAAATTTTTCTAAGTAAGGGTGTGCAGAATGTAATAATCACTTTAGGAAAGAAGGGTGCTTATTTTCAAAATAAAGACAAGAAAATAAAAATCAGTG
>DAIEQT010000175.1 GCA_027347545.1 Ignavibacteria bacterium
TTTCCATTACTGGTAAATCGGAATCGCTCCCCATTATAATTCCTACAACCGGTTTAGCAGCCATTATTTCTCCTAACAAATATGATTTCTTTTGAGTATTTAATTTTGTTGATGTAAAATAGTTTTAGGTAAGATAAAAACCAAAAACAGTAGTTACTAATAAAAAAGCGGAACCGGCAAAAGCCAACTCCGCTTTACAAGGAAGTAACACAAATTTATTTTCTGGTTATAGAACCAACACCGGAAACATTTGTTCTGGTTTTTTCCGGATTTCCGTAATAATCAATAGAACCAACACCGGAAACAGAAGCATCCAGATATTCTTTTGCAAAGACATCCGCACTAGCTGCACCACTTACACAAATAAAACATTCTTTTGCTTTAAGCTCTTTTGCATCAATATTGCCGGCACCGGAGAGTTCTGCTCTAACTTTTTCAGCAATCCCCTTCAAATCAACATTACCAGCACCGCTTAAATTAACCGTAAACTCTTTCTCATTTATTCCAACAACATCAACGTTATTAGCGCCGGAGGTTTCCAAAGCGCTCAGACTTGGCGTAGTTATATCAATTTGAATTTCTTTTTTTGGATTAAGATTCTTTTTAGTGTCTATGTAGAGCGTTCCACCTTTTACAGAAGTTTTGATATACTGGAGAAGGTTTTCTTCTGCCGAGATACGAAGTGAAGGTGCTTTACCAACATAAACATTGATATTGAAAGCTCCGCCGGCATCTATTCTTGTGAACTCTTCAACGTTGCGGCTTTGCTCTTTCATTCTGCCGTTTCCGCGAACTCCCCAAACTGTGCAAGCGCTAAAAGAAACTAAGGCAAGCAGCGCCGCTAAGATCATTCTATTTTTCATAATTTTCTCCACCTTTTGATGTTTTAGACGGACAAATAATAGAAAAGTTCTGGTAGGTTTGTTATAAGTTATTTAGATAATGCACTTAACTTCTTATATTAAATTCCGAAAATAAATTATGAATGAATCCCTATTGATATGAGCTTTTTTACTAGTGATGAGGATTTGAACCGACTACAAGCCGAGGCGTTTGATCACCTTTGGAACGGGCGTTATAGGCTAGCACTTCCGATTGCTGAAAAAGTATTTCAAATAAGGCCGGATGACAGCGATGCTGCAATCTGTTTAGCGTGGGCTCAGCTTGAAAATGGCAATCCGGTTAAAGCTATGGAGTTTGCTAATCTTGCCGTAGAGCTCAAAGGTGACTCTGTAAAGGCACGCGTTTACCGCGCCTATCTACTTTCCCGCATGAGCATTTTTGAAGGCGCAATAGCCGATCTGGATCAATCAATTGATAAACAGAAAGAAACTCTAGCTTGGTCTTATCTTAACAAAGCAAGGTCTCTTGCCGGAATTCATAAATATGATGATGCAAGCCAGACCTTGGATTTAGCTGTAATTATAGACGAAGGCAGACACAAAAATTGGAAAGACTTGCATACATGGATTGAGAAAGCCAAAACAATTTCTCAAATTAAAAAACTTGTTTCCGAACAAGGATTGGCATTTGCTCACCAACAAGCCTACGAAGCAATAAAGGCAAAAGAGTTTTGGTTCTCTCTTCTTCTTGCAAGAAAGATTCTTGAAGAACAGCAAGATAATGAAGCGGAATTGATCGAACTTGAATCTATGCTTCATCTTTTCCAGATTCGTCCTGCACTTAAAAAAGCCATGCAGTTACAAGCAAAGTTTAAGGACAATGACCGCTTCATAAATGTTTATGCCAACCTTAAAAGGTATAACGAACTTGAAAAGGAACAAGATTCGCTTACATCGAAAAAAATTACTAAGCTAAAAGAGAGATTAACACGCTCAATCGTTTCGGAACCGGTTGAATACCGCTACGACTCCTTCTTCTATCCAAACGATTACGCGGATGTGTTCTCAATAAAAATATTTGATGTTGATTACGAAGCTAAGACCGGCAACAGAAATTACTCAAGACAATTTGATCAAGGCACAATAAGGTTTGGTGCCGAAATTATCTTCAACAACCATTTCTATCAAAAAAATGAAAAACGTTTGGACGGTTTCGCGGTTTGGTATTTTAACGACTTTGAAACTTACCGCAACAATTTTCAGATAAATGTTAAGAAAGATTGGGATTCAGTAATCTACGTTCAGACATGGGAAAAAAGTAAGCTTGCAAAGAACGGACAAGCGAAAGTTGAGATTTACCTAAACAACTTTAAAGTAGCTGAAAAATATTTTGTTATAAATACAACTACTATTGCGGAAGAGCCGGAGAGGCAAAAGGAAACTTCTACACCGCCAAGTAAAAAGACTTCCGATGAAACTACCGAGAAAATCCGGGAACCGAGAAAAGTACGCCCGCTAAACGAACTTTTGGCAGAGCTAAATTCATTCACCGGACTTTCAAACATAAAAGAAGCGGTTAAAAACTTTGTTTCTTATTTAGAGTTTCTGAAAGAAAGAAAGCGGCTTGGCTTAAAAGCAGAAGACAATATTTCCATCAACGCAGTTTTTCTTGGCAATCCCGGTACAGGTAAAACCACAATTGCTAGAATGCTCGGCGACATATTTTACGCGATGGGAATTTTGCAAAATGGTCACGTTGTAGAAGTTGACCGCTCTGCTCTTGTTGGAGAGTATGTTGGGCAAACCGCGCAGAAAACTGAAAAACTGATTAATGATGCCATTGGCGGTGTGTTATTTATTGATGAAGCTTATACGCTTGTGAAGAAAGGCGCAACAAACGATTTTGGGCAAGAAGCAATTGATATTCTGCTTAAACGAATGGAAGACCGCAAAGGAGAATTTGTTGTTATCGTTGGCGGTTATACAGACGAAATGAATTCGTTTATGAATTCGAATCCAGGCTTGAAATCCCGATTTACACACACATTTGTTTTTGAAGATTACACTCCTGATGAACTGATTTTAATTTTTGAAGACTCGCTCAAAAAAGAAGATTATATCCTCGCCGCTGATGCAAAGGAAATTCTGAAAAAAGAATTTATGACTCTTTATCGGGCTCGTGATAAATCTTTTGGCAATGCTAGACTTATACGCAAACTGTTTGAAAACGCTAAGGTCAATCTCAGTAAAATTTGTGTTGAACTTCCTGAAGATAAACGCACCAAAGAAATGATGACAACTTTTACAGAGGAAGTCATCAACAAGAGTTTTGCAAAAAGCTCTGGCAAAGAAGTCCACATCCCTATTAATGAAGAGCAGCTTGCCGAAGCTTTGGGAGAACTAAACAGTCTTGTTGGATTAACTTCACTCAAAAAAGAAGTTGAAGACATGGTTAAACTTGCCCGCTTCTTTAATGAACAAGGTGAAGACATTAAGAAAGTTTTCAGCGAGCATATTCTTTTCCTTGGAAATCCAGGCACCGGGAAAACAACTGTGGCAAGAATTATCGGCAAAATTTATTCTTCACTTGGCATTTTGCCTAAAGGACATTTAGTTGAAACAGACCGTCAAGGTTTGGTAGCCGGTTTTGTTGGGCAGACTGCCGAGAAAACAAAAAGCATGGTTGATAGTGCAATCGGAGGGATGTTATTTATTGATGAAGCTTACGCGCTTGCAAAACAAGGCGATTCCGGAAGTGATTTTGGAAAAGAAGCTATAGATATTCTTTTGAAGCGGATGGAAGATGACAGGGGCAAATTCATAGTAATTGCCGCCGGTTACACAGAAGAAATGCAGAAGTTTGTTTCAAGCAATCCGGGAATTCAATCTCGGTTTAGTAAATCTTTCTCGTTCGATGATTATGACCCGAGCGAATTAATCGAAATTGTTCACCGCTCTATACATAAAGAGAACAAAAAGTTATCTAAGGAAGCTGAAGACAAATTAAAGATGCATTTCGAGTACGTTTACAAAACAAGAGACAAAAAGTTTGGCAACGCGAGAATTGTGAGAAACATTTTAGATGCAGTTAAGCAGAAAACCCTTTTGCGTATTGCGGATATTCCGGTGAGTGAACGCACGGAAGAAAAGCTAAATACAATTGAACTTAACGATATAAAAGAAGTATTGAACCGCGAAGTTGAAGCTAGAAACTATGAAGTAAAGGGCGATCCTCTTGTTCTGCAAAATGAAATTAATGAACTGAACAATCTTGTTGGACTTGAGAATGTAAAACATGAAGTCTTTAAGCTGATTAGTTTTGCTAAAATTTCCCAACTAAAAAAAGAAAAGGGACTTCAATCGCTTGAAAGGAATCTGCATTCAATTTTTATTGGAAACCCCGGTACCGGTAAAAGAACAGTTTCCAAGTTGATGAACAAGATTTTTAAGGAACTTGGCGTTTTACAAAAAGGGCATATACTTGAAGTTGACCGCTCTGATTTTATAGCAAGTTATCAAGATCAAACACCGATAAAAACAGAAAAACTCTTGCAACAAGCGCTTGGCGGAACACTATTTATTAGAGATGCATCTTCCCTCTTCCGTGAAGATGATCCGTTTGGCGCTGAAGCTGTAGAAACAATTATCAAACGGATGGAAGATTCCAAAGGTAAATTTGTTTTAATTCTTTCCGGCACTCAAAGTGAAATGAAAAAGATGCTAGACTCACATCGTGGAATTACTTCTTACTTTCCAAACATTTTCACTTTTGATGACTACAATCCGCGACAGTTGCTTGCCATAGCTTCCAGCATTGCGGAAAAGAACGGCTACAATCTGGATGAAGGCGCTTTACAAGAATTGCTTGACCGTTTCCATAAACTTTACCACGCTAGAACTGAGGTTTTCCAGAACGGAATAATTGCTCGTAACATTCTTTACTCGGCAATCACAAACCAAGAAGAAAGGATTTTCAGTGTTTACGAAAAAGCTGACGTTGATTTGAAAACGATAATCCTTGAAGACATAGAAAAAATTTCCATCTAAACTTACCATAGCATGCTGCAAATAAATGAACTAGAAAAAAAATACGGTTCTTTTGAAGCCGTTAATAAAATTAATCTTACAGTTGCCAAGGGTGAACTGTTCGGTTTCTTGGGACCAAACGGTGCTGGCAAGACTACAACTATCAAAATGATTACAGGTTTGCTTTCACCTACAAACGGGAATATTCTGCTGAACGGTATTGATGTGTGGACAAAACCAATAGAATCCAAAATGAAAATTGGATATATACCTGACCAGCCTTTTCTTTACGACAAACTTACAGGCAGAGAATTCCTTTTCTTCAGCGGCGGGCTTTATGAACTGCCGCATAATAAGCTGAAGAGCAACGTTGATGAGATGATTGAGCAGCTTAAAATTGGCAGCTGGATTGACAAGCGTACAGAAGAATATTCTCAAGGAATGAGGCAGAGAATTGTTATTGCCTCTGCATTCATACACGAGCCGGATTTAATTGTTGTTGATGAACCGATGATCGGTCTCGATCCTCAAAGTGCTTTTCTCGTAAAGAAACTTTTTGTTGATTCGGCAAAGAAAGGAATTACTGTTTTTATGTCCACTCACTCCTTAAATGTAGTGGAAGATATTTGCACAGATGTCGGCATCATCAATAAAGGTAAAATCATTTTCAGAGATAAAATTGCCGAACTGCATAAGCTTAAACAAAAACACGATAGCAGCATTGAAGAATTATTCATAGAATTAACAGAAGATGAATGAAACAGATTCTTCACATACTCAAGTACAAGTTCTTCGCATTTATAAGGCTGGACTCCAAGTTTTCGGCAGCCAGCTTGCTCAAAAGCATAGGAAGCACATTTATTTATACCGCATTTGCAGTTGGTGCGTTTTACTTTGCTAAAACGCTCATAAATTTTTTACTTATTGAAGTTACTGTAGGACAGTTTCTCCTTCACGAGTTTATCTCTATGATTCTTTTCATTTTCTTTATGTCAATTAATATTGGCAACATAATTGTTTCCTATTCCACACTTTACAAATCATCCGAAGTTAATTTTCTGCTTACAAAACCAATTGAACCGGCTAAGATTTTCACCATAAAGTTTCTAGATAATTTTTTCTACAGTTCTTCTACTTTGCTGATGATTCTTTTCGCGCTGCTTCTTGGCTATACATTTTATTTCCAACTTGGCATTAGTCAATTTTTAGTTCTGGTTTTGAATTTCATTCCTTTTATGGTTAGTGCTGGTAGTTTAGGAGTAATGTTATTATTAGCAGTGATATTGTTAGCAAATCGCTTTGGTGTTAAGAGAGTTGCATACACTATAACCGGAGGATATGTTGCAATCTTTTTTTTCTTTTTTAGAATAAATTCGCCGAGGCATTTGGTAAGAACAGTTCTTCACCACTATCCATTTATTAACAAAGATGTTTATCTAGAAAACCTTATACCTTCAGTTATAAAAATATTGCCAAACAATTGGCTTTCTCAGACTGCCTACTGGACGCTACACGGTAATACTTACAAAGTAATTTTATTTACTATGCTGCAACTTGGCTTAGCTGTTTTTCTTTTCAGTTTAGCTTATCATCTAGGGAAAAAATATTATTTCCAAACTTGGCTTGTAAACCACAAATTAACTGCAGAGTTGAATTCGGACAGAAAAAAGATTACTCAATTTTTTAATCCAAACGCTTCAATAGCAATTTCTAGCCAAGTTAAATCTATTTTAAGGAAAGACTTTCTTGTATTCTTACGTGAGCCAAGCCAGGTAATACACTCGCTTGTGCTTCTTTTTCTGATGATTGTTTTTGTCGTAAGCGTGGCCGGAATAAAATTCGTTGGGCTCGGCAATTTTTATCTTCAGACAATGATTTATCTGGCGATTTTCATTTTTAACTTATTGCTCATTACTACTCTTTCGCTGCGTTTTATCTTCCCATTGATTTCTCTGGAGGGACATACATTTTGGAAATTGAAATCAGCGCCGGTCTCAAATACGAAGTATATTCTCAGCAAGCTTTACGCCGTGGCAATTATTGTACTCTCTATCAGTGTAATACTTAGCTTCTTTTCGAATTACAAGTTTGATTTTATTTTAATCGCGTTTTCTTTAATCGTAACCGTTATAGCTGCAATTACAATCGTTTCGATAAATTTTGGTATGGGGGGCCTGTTCGCTAATTATAAAGAGAAAAACCCGATTCGTGTTTCATCATCTCAAGG
>DAIEQT010000180.1 GCA_027347545.1 Ignavibacteria bacterium
AATGTAAGAAACTCGGAAGCCGCCATTAAAGCCCTCTACTTTTTATTTAAGAATCTCGGATGTTTCAAAAGCAAGATAATTTTTTCGGGATTAAGGAACAACGGTGATTTTGAAATTATGAGACAATTTGGGCTCGTTGAAACTTCTAACACGAATTTCTATATTTGCCATTGAAAAACATAACCACATGTAATAGGAGAAAGTACTAATGGCAGTAAAAGTAGGTATCAATGGATTCGGTAGAATAGGAAGACAAATTATTGGAGTTCTGGCCGAAAGAAACCTTCTTGGAAAAGAAGTAGACGTCGTGGCAGTTGTTGATGTTAGCACCGACGCAAAATATTTTGCTTATCAACAAAAATATGATTCCATTCACGGAAGATTCAAAGGAACGCTTTCCAGCAAAAAAAGTGATCCATCGTTAGAAGCTGATGATATTCTGGTTGTTAATGGTGCTGAAACAAAATGTATTATGGCTCAGAAAGATCCTTCGCAATTACCTTGGAAAGAATTAGGTGTTGATATTGTAATCGAATCAACCGGTCTATTCACTGATTCGGAAAAAGCTAAAGGTCACTTAGCAGCCGTCGCAAAGAAAGTTCTTATTTCGGCTCCGGGCAAAGGCGATGTTAAGACAATCGTTATGGGAGTTAATGATGGCGAATACGATGCTGTTAAACACACAATCGTTTCTAATGCATCCTGTACTACAAACTGTTTGGCGCCGGTAGTTCACGTTCTTCTTAAAGAGGGAATTGGTATTGAAACCGGTTTGATGACGACAATTCACTCTTATACAGCTACACAAAAAACTGTTGACGGTCCTTCAAAGAAAGATTGGAGAGGCGGTCGTGCTGCTGCAATTAACATTATCCCATCAACAACCGGTGCAGCTAAAGCGGTTGGCGAAGTTCTTCCGGCAACTAAAGGAAAATTAACTGGTATGTCTTTCCGCGTTCCAACAGCCGACGTATCTGTAGTTGATTTAACTTTCCGTTCTGAAAAAGAAACTTCAATTGAAGAAATTGACGCTTTGTTAAAGAAAGCAAGCGAAACTTATCTAAATGGAATTTTAGGTTACGCTAACGAAGAAGTCGTATCTACGGATTTCATTCACGATGAACGTTCTTCGATCTACGATTCGCTCGCTACTAAACAAAATAACTTAAAAGGCGAAAAGAGATTCTTCAAAATTGTAACATGGTATGATAACGAATGGGGTTATTCAAACCGTGTAGTTGATTTACTTCTTAAGATGGCTTAACTAGTAAATTATATTTTTGCCATGACGTCCGCCAACCGGCGGACGTCTTTTTATCACGATGATTTTGGAGTAAACATGAAAAAACTTAGTATTGATAACGTTGAACTAAAAGGTAAGCGTGTGCTTATGCGTGTTGATTTCAACGTTCCGTTAGATGAAAATTTGAAGATTACAGATGATATCAGAATTACTTCCGCACTTCCAACAATAAAGAAAATTATTGCTGAGGGTGGAAAATGTATTTTGATGAGCCACCTTGGAAGACCAAAGGGCGGACCAAATCCAAAGTATAGCTTAAAGCCGGTTGCAGTTTGCTTAGGCGAATTATTGGAAACAGAAGTTAAGTTTGCGCCGGATTGCGTTGGCGCGCAAGTAAAAATGATTGTTGACTCAATGAAAGATGGTGAAGTTTTATTGCTTGAAAACTTGCGCTTCCATTCTGAAGAGGAAAAGAACGTTCCGGAATTTGCTCAGCAATTAGCAGAACTCGGCGATGTTTACATTAACGACGCATTTGGCTCGGCTCACCGCGCTCACGCTTCAACAGAAGGTGTAACAAAGTTTATAAAAGTATGCGCTTCCGGTTATTTAATGCAGAAAGAACTAGATTATCTAGGAACAGCCGTTGCTAATCCGGTTCGCCCATTTACAGCAATTCTTGGCGGATCAAAAATCTCCGGTAAAATTGATGTGATTGAAAATCTTCTTCCTAAAGTTGATTATTTGCTAATCGGCGGTGGAATGGCTTACACATTCTACAAAGCAATGGGTTATGAAATTGGTACATCTTTGCTTGAGGCAGAAAAAATTGACTTGGCTAAAGAGATGCTTGAGAAATTCAAAACTTGCAAAGCAAAAGTTCTCTTGCCAAAAGACAACGTTGTAGCACCGGAATTCAAAAACGAATCACCGGCTAATGTTGTTGACTCAGACAAAATCCCGGCAGATAAAATGGGATTAGACATTGGACCCAACACAGTTGATGAATTTTCTAAGATTGTTTTGGAAAGCAAAACAATTGTTTGGAACGGACCAATGGGCGTTTTCGAATTTGATAACTTTGCAACAGGAACGAACGCAATTGCGCAAGCATTGGCAGAAGCAACTGGTAACGGCGCAGTTACAATAATAGGCGGCGGCGATTCTGCAGCAGCCATTAGCAAAGCTGGTTTGGACGATAAAGTTTCTCACGTTTCAACCGGCGGCGGCGCTTCGTTAGAATTCCTTGAAGGAAAGATTTTACCTGGTGTTGCAGCATTGAACGATGCACAGTAATTTGGTGTTAAGCTAAAATGAAAAGAGTGGACTTGGGAACAAGTCCCACTCTTTCTTTTTAGAATCATATTATTTTGAGGAATTAAAAT
>DAIEQT010000222.1 GCA_027347545.1 Ignavibacteria bacterium
ATTGCTTCCTTTCCCATTCTATAATAGTTAAGAAGCAAATCCTCTTTATACGCTGCTGCGTTCTCCAACAAACTCGCAGTAAGTATTAATTCATATTCTACTATATCGCGCAAACGCCACCAGCCTCCGCGCCACGGCGAAGGATAATTTGTACGGATATCATAAGTAGCTATTTCCGGGTTTACACGAACTTCTGCCGAATCAATAAAAATTGGAGAAGCAACATTAACACTTGCCATTTCCGAAAGCATTGCAATTTGGTTATGCCACAATCCGCAATCGCTCGCCGGACCTTCCCACCAACCTTCAAACAAAGCTTGTGTAATTATTCCGGTTTTGTTTTGCTTCTGCAAATCAAGTGCGCTCATTCCGCCAAAAATACTTTGCCAGCGCCAAATTAGAGGATTCACATTTGGATTAATTGGATCTTTATATGGAACTACAAACAGACGCGCGCCGGTACTCCCCATTTGGTGTTCATCAAGCCAGATTTGCGGAATCAAATCATGGAACGCGACCTTAACCACATTCTGCGTTTCTTTCAAATTGAACATGAACCAATCGCGGTTGTTATCGTGACCGGAATAAACATGATACAGATAAGGCATTGACGCACCGTCAAATTCTGTATTCAAATATTTATTGTACCAGTTAACAACCATTGTTGTACCGTCCGGATTTATTGAGGGCATGATTACGAACAGAACATCGTGAAGCGCTTTGTTAGATTTTTCCGAAGCTGTGCCGGAAACAAGTTTGTAGGCAAACTCCATAGACATTTGTGCCGAAGCAATTTCGTTAGAATGAATGTTGCATGTAACAAGTACAATTATCTTTCCATCCTTCGCAAGCTGTGTTGCTTCACTATCTGTAACTTTACGAGGATCGGAAAGTTTCTTAACGATTGCCTTATACTTATCTATGTTCGCAATATTCTCTTCTGTGCTGATAACCGACATAAACATATCGCGTCCTTGCGAAGTTTTGCCGATTATGTCAAAAGTTATTTTCTTAGAATTTTCAGAGAGATGCTTAAAATACTTAGAGATGGTTTCATAGTCGGCAATTTTATAATCAGCGCCAACTTTGAATCCGAGAAATTCTTCCGGTGATTTAAGTGTTTGGGAAAAAGAAAGAGATGTAAAAAGCAGACACATTAAGAAGGCACGTTTCATAATAGCTCCACCTAGGATGTTAAATTTTGCTGTGATAATAGGAATTTCGCGAAGTGTTTACAATCGTTAAAATGAAAAATTGTGCTGTGATGCTAATATAACTATTTCTTTTTCGGTACGAAAAGTCCTTTGGTAATCGAGCCGCTAAAACACAAATCAACAAGTTCTTTATCTGCATAATTTAGAGGGCGGGCTGTTTTGGGAAAAATCTTAGTATGATGAATTTCAAAAAGATAATCACCAATAAACTCAAGATCGTTTTCGGTTGTCATCCAATTGTACTTATCAAACTTTGCCAAATCAACCGGGTTGGAATAGCTGATAAGCGATTTTTCGCCTAATGTGTTGAAGTAAAAATCGAAGTAAGACATTACAAGTTCGCGCACAGTTCTGTAAACCGGCTCACGGAAACGCAATACGGTAGTGTTGGATTTTGCTACCGCGCCGAACAAATCATACTTCTTAAAAATGGCTATTACATGATCATCATCGTTCTTAGCCATCATATCAACAATCAATGGTTTGTAGCCAAGCATTCTTAGCGCGGCTGCGGCAAACAAAGCTCCTTCAAAACAGTTGGCTACTTTGTGCTTCAAAACCAATTTAGGCGAGCGTGTAACGTATTCCGGATTGTAAGTAATATTGTTTAGGAACAACTGAATATCATGCGGCTTCTTAAAACTGCCGAATACTTTTAATTCATCTTTAGAGAACCCGCTTTTGATATTTTCTTTTTTAACTAACATTACTTTGTAGTTTTTTGTTTTAGATGAACTTCGCTCAACTCAACACGGTTGAATCCATTCAACGCTGCAACGCGGTATGCTTCAGCCATAGTCGGATAGTTAAATGTGCTATTGATAAAATACATTAAAGTGTTTCCGCCATTCTTCTGCGACATTATTGCTTGTCCAATATGAATAATTTCCGAAGCTCCGTAACCAAAACAATGAATGCCAAGAATTTCGAATGTCTCACGGTGAAAAAGTATTTTCAGCATTCCGGTTGTTCTTCCGGTTATCTGAGCTCTTGCTAAATGTCTAAAGAAAGAATGACCAACCTCGTAAGGAATTTTTTTCTCTGTTAGTTCACGCTCATTCATACCAATAGAACTGATTTCCGGAATTGTATAAATGCCGGTTGGAATATCTTCCAGACGTAATGTTTTTGTTTCGCCGAGCAACAAATGGCGTGCGGCAAATCTTCCTTGATCGTAAGCAGCACTTGCTAAACTTGGATAGCCGATTACATCCCCCACAGCATAAATATTTGGTACAGATGATTGATAAAATTGATTAACCGGAATTGAACCGCGCGCATCAATTTTAATTCCGAGTTCTTCTAATCCCATATTTTGCGAGTTGCCGGTTCTTCCTTGTGCCCAAAGTAAATAATCACTTCTTATTTGCTTGTTGGATTTTAGATAAATCGTAACACCGCATTCATCTGCTTCAACTTTTTCATACTCTTCGCTGTGGCGAATCAAAACACCATTCTCTCGTAAATGATAAGCAAGCGCGTCAATAATCTCATCGTCTAAAAATGAAAGAAGCTGATGGCGTGTGTTTATCAAATTTACTTTGATTGATAACCCGCGGAATATAGAAGCATATTCGCAGCCGATAACACCGGCGCCGTATATTGTAATTGTCTTAGGGTTATCTTGAATCTTCAGAAGTTTATCACTGTCAACAATTCTCGGATGAGAAAAATCAACATCTGCCGGATGATAAGGACGGGAACCGGTTGCAATAATTATTGATTCAGCTTTGTATTTTTTCTTTAACCCGTTTGCTTCAGTAATTTCAATTGTATGCGCATCACGAAGAGAAGCTTTGCCGATCAGTAGATCAACATTATTGCGGATATAGAACCCTTTGCGCAATTCAACTTGTCTTTGAATAACTATTCCGGTCTGGCTTAACAATTCCTGATAGGTTGTTCCGTCCATTCCTTTCCCATCAATCAACACTTGGCTTGCGTGTCTAAGAGCTTTGCTCGGGATTGTTCCTTTGTGAGTGTTACTTCCGCCAACAAGAGAAAAATCATCACACACAGCAACTTTTTTACCTTGCTTAGCGCAAGTCATTGCAGCGCCTTCCCCGCCGGGTCCGCTACCTATTATAAAAACATCATATTTATTTTCCATACAAGAGGTCTTTTCTTTTGAAAGCTAAGTTAGCAGTTTGTTGAGTGTTAAATCAAGATAAGGAAACATTGCAAATATTGTTTCTTAAGAATTTTATTTAGTAGGTGTAATTTTTTCATAAACTAAGCGGCGACAAAGTAATCTTTTGATTGACAATGCCGCCGTAATTTATATGTTTACCCGATTAACTGCTGTCTATGGCTTTAATGCATAACTAGTTTTCCATCATGTCTAACAGCAAGATTTCTATCCAAAGATGATGAGTAAGTCAAATCAACTTTGAACTGAGAAATTAAATTCTGCAGATTATCTGTTAATCTATTTAGGTCTTCGGCAGCGCGCGCAATTTGCTGAGTCCCGGAGGCAGACTCGTGAGTTACATTGCTTATTGATTCTATGTTCTTCGAGAT
>DAIEQT010000237.1 GCA_027347545.1 Ignavibacteria bacterium
AATTATTCAATATAATAATCTGCGAAAATCTGTTGAATCTGCGTCATCCGCGGGCTATTTAGTGATAAAATATTACTTTTGATACAGCCTCATTTAATTTTTCTAAGCAATCAAATTTTTACGGATTCAATCCCGTGTGACATTCAACGCAAAGCATTTTCTTCCACACTTCACCAACATCTCCGCCGGGATGTCTAAAATTCAGAGGCTTATTAATAGCAGCAACTTCAAGTTTGTCTGGCGGACCTTGAGCATTAATTGTATGGCATTGGTTGCAATCTTTTTTAATTAATCTGCCTTTATCTGTAACATGTTTATCATTATGACATCGGAAGCAGCCCATGAATTCCATATGCCCAATGTTGTTCGGGTAAACATCCCAACGCACTTTCATTTCCGGGAAAGTATTCAAACTAACTGCTTCTTGTATCCCTTTAATTCCTTTCGCAATTAATTCCTTTTTATTCTTAAAAACATCGGGATAATTATCTTCATAAAACTGATTTATCTCCGAATCAATTGCTTTGTGCGCTTCTTCGGTTGTTTCGAATTTTTTTGTGAGAACCTCGAGCGCTGCAAATTTAATCTGCGGCAAATCTTTAGGAATTGATCCTTTTGTTAAAGCATTGTTAATAAAGAAAGCTGGCGGCTGAAAATTATGCGAAGGGCGGTTGTGGCAATCCATGCAGTCAACGGTTCTTGTTTCGAGCTTACTTAATTCTTCCTTCGAAATCTTAACCTCGTGGTCAACATACTCATTAACTTCGCCGGTTTTAAGGTTTGTGTACTTAACCCAAGGAATTTTTTCACGCTTCTTGTCAATGGATTTATATTCGATTTTAACGTTAGGATTTATATGCCAGTGAATTCCCTCTTCCAGACCAAGAGCGCTTAAGTTAGAACCAATTTTCATAGTTAGAGTAATATCCCATTCGGAATTTTTTTCATCGGTCATAAAATGTTTTTCTGTTCTAAGTTTTCTGGAATAAAATTTTTGAGGCCAGTGGCATTGCTCGCAAGTTTCTCTAGCGGGACGCAAGTTAGTAATTGGAGTTTCAATAGGTTTAGGAACAGTTCCCAAAGTAACCGCATAAACTTGATACAATCCGGAAAGTTTTGAACGAACGTACCAATCCGCGCCGGAACCCACATGGCAATCAACACACTTTACGCGAGCATGCGGTGAACCTTGATACGCGGTAAACTCCGGCTGCATAACATAATGACAGGTCTTTCCGCAAAATTCTACCGACTCGGAATAGTGAAACGCTTCGTAACTTCCCACAGCAGTTGCCATCAAAAAAATTGATGTGCCGATTGCAAAGACAAGTGCCGCGTGGCGGTGTTGTATATTATTAAAGTTAATTACCGGCCACCCTTTTCTTTCTTCTTCAGTTCTGCGTTTATCTTTGCGGGTCTTCAGCCACATTCCAATTGGAATAAGAAGTAAGCCGATAAATAACACACCGGGAAGCAGAACATATATTATTAAGCCTAGGTAAGTATTGCCGGAATGTGTAACTGATGTGATGATGAAAAGGAACACTATCATTGAGAAGGTAATAAGTGCTATTGTAGCACCAACAAGAGAAATCCAATTTTTAGAAGAGTCCGGCAGTTTTAGTTTCATTTAGTTACCACTTTATTTCCGGCTTGAAATTAAGGAACGTGTTTCTGAAAAGGAAGAAAAAAGAAATCCCCGCAAATTTTGCGAGGCTTTTTTGAACAAAACCGGATTCTCAAAATTATTTTTTCTCTTCTTTCTTGGTTTCTTTTGTTTCTTTCAATTCCTTCTTCTTATCCATCTTTTTTTCAACAATAACATGTACTTCTTTTTCGTCATCGTCATCCATCATCTTCCACATCATATTGCCTTTTCCGCCGCTCATCATTTTCATGTGACTCATTCCGCTACCGCCTTTGCAGCAGCAACCGCATTCGCCGCCGCTAATTTTCTTATTGAACATAATAACATGATCTCCAACTTCACACTCAATATCCTCACAGTCATCATCGTCAAGTTTTTTCATAATCACTTTTACTTTTCCGTCTTCACCTTGTTCTTTTAGAAATTTTTCGGCTTCTTCACCTTCGTAAGTTTTGGTTTCTTCTTTGCCATCTTTGTTAGTTGTTACGGTAATGCTCTTCTTGCCATCTTTAATTTCAACTTTCACTTTTTTCTGATCGCCGTCGGCTTTCCAATTAAAATCATCTGAAGTAACCACATCAAATTTTGAATCTCCTCCGCTGGTATAAACTTTAATTCTCTTTTTCATTCCCGGTGCATCATCTTCATCGGTGGAAAAAACAAACGTTTTAGATTCTCCGGTTGCTTTTGCAATCTTAGCAATGCGCTCGGCATCTTTACCTTCAAACACCACATCTTTTCCATCTACCTTAATGGTTACTTTCTCGACCTTTCCTTTAAGATCGGCGAGTTTGTCTTTCGCTTCTTTATCTTGTGCGTATAATGTTACGCCAAGAAGCAAGAACAACATTATAAGGGCTGTTTTTAATTGATTGATCTTCTTCATTGTTTCTCCTTTTTTGTTTTGAGTTGTACAAAGATATTGGCTTATACAACACGAATCTGTTAAAGAACCGTTAAGAAGTGTTAAAAAGTGTTAAAACTCAGAAATGTTCGGCGTATTCACGTAAATTTGTGCCATGAAAGAAAGACGCATTAAAATAATTATTGGTTTGATGGCATTTGCCGTTATTGGTTTAATCGGCGTACAGATATTCTGGTTAAACAATCTTATTAAAGTCGAAGAGGAACGCTTTAACCGCAGTGTAAGCAATGCAATGATTGCAGCAGCTTCTAAACTTGAACGCGGCGAAGCAGCTAAAATGCTGGTTAATAAAGTTTGGGTTGGCAAAAATGAAAGAACGCCAAAATCCATCAAAGAATTAAAGCTAACCGGCGATCACTTCAATTATTTCATACACGATACAACTCAGAAGACACGCACTATAAAAATCGAAAATGATGATGACAACTTTTTTTATCAATTTCGGGATGATTCTACTGAAGGGGGCAAAGTTTCTGAAGTAAAAGTATTTGCTGTAAGCTCAAACCCCAAAATGAAGGTGCAAGTTTCCTCACCTAAAATAGTTTTTGAGAAGCAACTTGACACGTTTGTTACAACTAAGAGACGCTTAGTGCAAAATGTTGTTGCTGAAATGATAGACGTTAATATCCAGAGGCCAATTGAAAAACGTCTATCGGTAAAAACACTTGATTCAGTTTTGACTCAAGAGTTTGCCAGCAAAGGAATTAACAGCGAGTTTCAATTCGGCATTCTTAAAGTACGGCAGGATAGTTTAACATTGCTCAAGAAGGGAACTGCCGTTGCTGAACTCAATAAATCCAACTACAGAACACTTTTATTTCCGGGAGAGGTTTTCACCGGAATTAACGAGTTGCGTGTTTATTTCCCAAACAAGAGCAGCCTAATCTTAAGCTCTTTAGTTGGAATGCTGGCTCTATCAATTGGGTTTATTGCCTTAATCGTTGGAGTTTTTCTTAAGACAGTTCAACTATTTATTCGGCAAAAGAAAATTACAGATGTTAAAAA
>DAIEQT010000253.1 GCA_027347545.1 Ignavibacteria bacterium
TTATCGTGCATTAAAGCATCGGTTCCTCCAAGTGTTGGAAGCGATAAGCATTGGATTAATCCTTTTGGCGCGCCGGCTTTTTCCGCCGCATCTGAAAGAACTTTTAAAGCTTCGCGGGTGCAATTCATTGCTTTTGGATGAGGCGAAACAACAATTCCGTTTCTGCATTTTAAAGAAATTATTGCTTTGAACATTGCAGTAGAAGTAGGATTTGTTGATGGAACAAGCGCTGCAACAATTCCCATCGGCTCGGCAATTTTAAGAATTTTACCATTGTTACGAACATCAATAACGCCAACAGTTTTCAAATCTTTTATAGATTCCCAAACATCACGCGTACCAAATTGGTTTTTGATGATCTTATCGGAAACTTTTCCGAAGCCGGTTTCTTCGTGAGCCATTTGCGCAAGTCGTTCAGCTTCTTTGTAGCCGGCATCAGCCATAGCTTTAACAACTTTATCAACTTGTTCCTGGCTAAAGTGTTTGTATTCGAGTTGTGCTTGTTTGGCTTGAGAAGCTAAGTTACGCGCTTCCTGAATTGATAAAAGGTCCTTGTCTAAGCTCATCTATTAACCAATCTTTTTCTAACGAAATATAAAGAGCCAACATATGAACATCAATTTTGATAATTCACTTATCTTCGTTAAAAGTATATTGACTCTATTTAAACTAAGAGGCTTTTCTTTTAAGGAATTTTGATTGCACCCCAAAAGCCGCTAAAAAAATAATAACGATGCTAACAAGTTCTAGGAGCATTTTAGGCATCCAGAAAGTAAGTGCCTCTGCTATGGAATTAATTGGCAAAATGTACATTTCGGTAAATTTCAAAAATAAAATGCCAAGAAACATGTAGAGAGTGAATCCAATCAACATCCATAAAGCCTTGCTTTTCCGGGCTTCTTTTGCCGCTACGTAAAACCAAATCAATATTACTAAAAGTCCAATTACTGCAAACATAACACCTCCCTAATTTGTGAATGTCTACTGAAGTTTAGCATGAGTTGAATTTCGTTAATTTCCTTTAGTGAAACTTGGTGACTTTCTGCCTTTGTGGCTCAATTTCTCATATTTTCTTTTGCCACCAAGTCACAAACCTGCCCGCCACGTTGAACATACTTTAGCAGGCGGGGACACTAAGAAATCACAAAGTACGTAACTTCAGTTATTAATCGAAAAACTCTTTAACTTTTTGATAACCAGTCTTACTAACCGGAAGTTTTTTCCCGTCTAGCAAAACTACTTGATAAGTTTCCTTTTCGAGCAATTCTATCTGTTTTAACAAAGTTAGCCGGACAATATACGAGCGGTGGATTCGTATGAAATCTTTTGGGTTCAGATTTTCCTCAAAGTATTTCATCGTTTTCTGCTTAAGGAAATTTCCCTTTTCGGTGTGAAGCATTGTGTAATCGTCTTGCGCTTCTATATACTTTAATTCTTCAACCGGAATGAGTGTAATCTTTTGCTGATTCTTAACCACAATCCGCTCTAGTGATTCGGGGCGCGACTCGGCAGTTTTCAGCAAATCATTGAATTTGGAATTAGACAAAGTCTTGTTGGAAAGCAACTTGATAGCTTTATCGAGCGCATCATTAAATCGCTCTTCGGAAAATGGTTTTAGCAAATAATCGGTGGCATTTACTTCAAATGCTTTTAACGCGTATTGATCGTAAGCGGTAGTAAAAATAATTACCGGCGGAGTCTCGATTAATTCAAGCATTTCAAAACCGGTTAGTTTAGGCATCTGTATATCAAGAAATATTAAATCGGGCTTCAGCTCATTTATCTGCTTTATTCCATCGAAGCCGTTACTGCACTCGGCAAGCACCTCAAACGATTCATGTTTTTTGAGATATGCCTTTATTAAATCTCTGCCAAGTTGCTCGTCATCAATTATAAGTGTTCTGAATTTTTTCATTTTCCGCTCATTGGAACATAGATTGTTACTCTAAAATTTGAATCCTTTTTATCAACTACCACCAAGTTATCCTGGTTATAGATTAATTTCATTCTGTTCTGGATGTTCTTAATTCCAATTCCAGCGCCTTTGCGCGGTACGGATTCCGGGTCGAAATTGTTTTCAACACTAATCTTAAAATATTCTTTTTCCATACAGCAAGAAAGTTTAATGGTTACTTTTTCCAGACTTTCATAAACACCATGTTTAATTGCGTTTTCGAAAAGGGGCTGGAGAATCATGTTTGGGACTTCAACTTCTCTGCATTCCGGCTTCAAATCTTCAATGAACTCAAACTTATCAGTGAAGCGAATTTTCTCAATATCCATGTAGAGTTTCGCGTTATTAAGTTCATCAACGAGTTTGCTTTTCTGCGTTTCGTTTTTAACAAGTGTGTTGCGCATGAATGATGAAAGCTTAATCGTCATATCCTGTGCGCGCTGAGGATTACTTATTGTGAGAGAGCTAATCGAGTTCAAACTATTAAAAATGAAGTGGGGATTAATCTGATACTTAAGCGCGTTTAGCTCTGCTTCCTTAATTAATCCTTTCAGCTCAACTTCCTTCAACACCTTTTCTTGAAAGTTGTTGTAGTAGATAATCACATAATCAATTGAGACAAGAACTATGTAGTATAAGATTCCTATTAAGAAACGCCATATAATTGACTTGGCGAGAAACTCAATGTAAACCTTGTCTTTGGAAAGAACTTTTGTGACTATGAAATCCCCGGCTGCAACCCAAATTCCGGCGGTTATTACTGCGGCAACAATATGGTTCAAAAATATTTTTACTGTAGAATAGTTCTCCAGACTGTTAAATCTTACCGCGTACCAGATTCCTATTCCTACAACCATATATATGAAGTTGAAAATTGCAGAATCGGTTACAGCAGAAAAAAGATTTAGCTTCTGAACAACCATAATGATTGTAACGTGAGAGAGAAAAATCAGAAACCACATTGAAGCATATGCAGCGAAAATCTTTTTATTACTTGTAAACGGATTACTCATTTGCCACCTTAGTTTGTTATTTCGCCGCCGCCAAATACAACAGAGCCAGAAATTACCAAAACCGAATCCGAATTTTGAACAGCATTAAAATTCACAAACCGTTTATCTTCAAACCCGCCAAATACGGCTGATACATTTACTATAACCTTCCAATCTTGTGGCAAATACAGTTCAACTCCCCCGAAAACAGCACTTACATCGAGTACGTGTTCTCCGGGTGCCAATTTTGCTTGTCGAAAATCGAGCACTACATGACCGAACAGAGCGGAAATTTTTCCACCTTTAAAATTTTGAGAAGTAATATTTTTTTTCGCTGAGGTGAATACTGCGTTTTCTTCAATAATATCTAATGAAAAGTTGCTTGCATTATTTGTAAAAGGGTTTCCAAAAGAATCACCATTTAACGGATTGGCATTCTGATACTCGTTTTGCTTTTTTTGAAAATGTTCATGTTGACTATGATCATTTCTGCGAAGTATCATCCACAAACCAAATCCCAAAAGTATTAAGGGCCAGAGATCGCCGAGATTTAGGTATTGATGAAAAGGTAAAAAGGGGAAGTGTCTCATCCATCCGATGAGTCCAATGATAATTAGTAGGAAACCCCAAAAGGCATTTCTGTTTTTGGACAAAATTATTGCACCCGCAATAACAAAGAATGTATGCCAAGAAAAAATCAGATCGTGAAAAGGAATTCCGATGAAACCGAAATCAAAATTATCGAGAATCCAAATTCCGCCAATGACTATTAATATTGCCCCAAGTATTTTATTTCCACTTAAGTTTTTCATTTTAGTCTCCTTCTTAGAATAAAGTCTTTACTTCACCACCACCAAAGATGGCAACACCTTTGATTAAAAGCGTTTTGTTGGGTTCATAAACAAGATTTGGGTCTTGCATACGTTTATCTCCAAATCCGCCGAATATCGGAAAAACATCAACCATTACGTTCCATTCCTTAGGAACTATTATACTGCAGCCTCCAAATACTGAAACCGTTTCAAGAACATTTTCACCGTCGGCAAGTTTACTGCCGGATAAGTTTACCTCTGACCCGCCGAAAATTGATACTATGCTGCCTCCTTTGAAGGAATTAGAGTTAAAAATCTTATTCCCTCCGCCAAAAATGCTGATCTGCTCGATCACATTTCTGTTTATATCTTCATCTGAATAATCACATGTGTTAATACATGTCCGGCTTTTATTTTTAGAACCAAAAAGAATAAATGCACCTATAACAACAAAAATTAAGGGCCATAGTTCCGGATAAAGATTAAATAAACCGATTGCTATAAATACGAAACCGACTGTTCTATTCCGGGCTAACAAGAGAAAAAGTGTTCCGAATACAATAAAAATTACCTGCCACTGAAAGAAAAAGTCGGGAATGATGAAATCTAGAATTTCGCTATTGCGCAGGAATAACATTGCGCCGACCAACACAAGCATTATCCCAACTATCACACGGCTCTGAACTCCACGTGCCATTTTATATTTCTCCTTTTATTTTCACTTCTTTTGACGGTAAAAATATTAGTTGGTTATATACTTCGGAACGACTTTTCGGTAAGCGGTGGAAAAGTATCGGTGAAAAGAGAATCATCTTTATTGTTTGAATGAAAATGCAGCTAGAAAGGAAAGATGTTTTCTGGATTGCCTTTCTCTAATTCCCACTTGAGCGGATTTTGCTCAATATATCTACAAATATTTAGGAGTTCAGTTTCGTTACGAATTATGTGATCGTAAAATCTACTTTGCCAACAAAATTCTTCAAAGCCAATTTCTCTTATTCGTTTTGTAGCAGCAGATTTGAACCCTCGGATAATGTGACTTAAGCTATTGTTTATTGTCCCAAACGGGGATGGGAGAAAACCCTCGCCTTCAGGCGAAGACTTTAGTAAATTAACTAAATGGAGAATTACAGAAAGTCATCACATACGGTATATGATCTAAAATATCATCTGGTATGGATAACCAAATATCGGAAGAAGGTATTGAAAGGAGCCGTAAGCGAACGAATAAGAGAATTGATAAGAGAGATATGCAAAGCCAATGATGTAGAGATACTAAAAGGGTATGTATCACAAGATCACGTACATCTATTTGTATCGGTTCCACCACAAATGTCGGTGAGTAAGTTGGTTCAATACATAAAAGGGAAGACATCAATAAAAATACAGCAGGAATTCAAAGTGATACAAAAGGAGTTTTGGGGGCGCCACTTATGGGCACGAGGATATTTTGCAGCAAGCAGTGGAAATGTGACAGACGAGATAATAATTCAGTATATAGAAAATCAAGATGTAGAAAAAGAAGATGGAGAATTTAAGATTGCAGAATAACGTCTTAAGTCGTCTTTAGACGAGATCGAAACTACCGCCCTTCAGGCGGTAGTAATTCACTTTGCGTAAAGACGCGTCGCACGCGTCTCCAGAAATTAAATTCTGGTTATCCTGGAGACGCACTCGGTGCGTCT
>DAIEQT010000257.1 GCA_027347545.1 Ignavibacteria bacterium
GCCGTATAAACTGGCGAGCCGGTCCTTCAAGAATGAAAAGACGGTGATCGATGTCGGAGGGGTGAAAATCGGAGGAAACGAAATTATCGTCATGGCCGGGCCGTGCTCTGTTGAAAATGAATCGCAGATATTTGAAACGGCGAAACATGTCGCGAAGAGCGGCGCAAAATTTCTTCGCGGAGGAGCATTTAAACCGAGAACATCCCCCTATGCGTTCCAGGGAATGGGCGAAGAAGGGCTGATACTCATGAAACGTGCCGCCGATGAATACGGTTTGAAAGTGGTGACGGAGGCAATGGATATCAGCCAGATCGAACTGATGGAGCGATATGCGGATGTCATTCAGGTCGGAGCGCGGAACATGCAGAATTATAATTTTCTTCGTGAACTGGGGAAGGCAAAGAAACCGGTGATGCTGAAACGGGGATTATCCGCAACGTTCGAAGAATGGCTGATGTCCGCCGAATATATTTTATCCGGCGGGAATAAAGACGTTGTTCTTTGCGAACGTGGAATTAGAACTTTTGAAAACTATACACGCAACACATTTGATCTTTCGGCGATTCCGGTTGTTCATAAGAAAAGCCACTTGCCTATCATCGCAGATCCGTCTCATGCAACCGGCTTAAGAGATCAGGTTCCGCCAATGGCTCGCGCGGCAGTTGCTGCCGGCGCAGATGGTTTGATGATTGAATTTCATCACGATCCGGAAACTGCTTTAAGCGATGGACCGCAAGCGCTACTTCCTAATACTTATCTCAAATTGATGGAAGAGTTAAGATTAATTGCTAAGGCAATCGGCAGGACTTTGTAATTGGAAATCAAAAGTGTTTCCATAATTGGATTAGGATTAATCGGCGGCTCGATTGCAAAATCGTTAAAAGTGAGCAATCTGCCGTTGAGCATTTCTGCTTTCGATCATGAACAAGTTCTTGATGCTGCTATTGCGGAAAAGGTAATTGACCGCAAACTAAATTCAATTGATGAAGCGCTTGATTCGGAATTAATTTTTCTTTGTCTGCCGCTTGATGCTTCGATAGCTGCATTCAAAGAACTTGCGCCAAAACTAACCGAGAAAAATTTATTAACGGATGTCTGCGGAGTGAAAAGTATTTTTCACCAAGAATGGAAAAACTGTAACTCCAAAGGTTTCTTTACCGGCGGACATCCGATGACCGGGAAAGAAAAAGGAGGATTTGAAAATTCGGATTCTCTCCTTTTCGAAAACTCAATCTACATTATTACTAATGAATCTAAGGATTTTTCCGGCTGGAATGATTTCATCGAAATTCTTCATTCGCTTGGAGCTAGAGTAACTTTTCTCAATCCAAAGATACATGATATGGTTGTGGCTTCAGTGAGTCACTTGCCTCAGCTTGTCGCAGTTGCTCTCATCAACTCTGCAAATCTGAAAGACAGCGATGTTAATTTTTATGATTACGCCGCCGGCGGTTTCCGCGATATGACGAGAATTGCTTCCAGCGCATTTGATATTTGGGAACCGATTGTTCGGCAGAACAAAGATAAAATTCTTTCAGCGCTTAGTTCTTTTGAAGAAGAATTGCATGAAGTAAGAGAATTGATTACAAATGGAAAACTTTCTTTGCTTGCCGAACGTTTTGAATCAGCTAGAATTAAAAGAGATGAAATTCCTAAAAACACGAAAGGAATGATCTCTCAGCTCTATGATGTTTTTGTTTATGTGAAAGATCAGCCGGGCGAAATTTCAAAAATTTCTACTGCTTTATTCGAAAACAATGTTAATATCAAGGATATGGAGCTTTTGAAAATCCTGGAAGGAATGGGCGGCACATTTAGACTTGCGTTCAGTACAAAGGGAGAAGCTGTTAAAGCGAAAAGAACTATCGAAGCCGTTGGCTTTTCAACGAAGGTTTAGAATTGTAGAATAATAAACACTTATACTACTCGAATACCGGTTTCCAATATTTCTTTAACAAATAAATCATCTTCAGTAAAATCCTCAGGTCTATAAGGTAGGGGCGATATACTAAAATCTGCGGCGGATATTGCAGCAACCATATTTTCTTTATCTATCAGTCTAATTCCTTTAAAATCATTTGATACTACAGCTAAGTCAATATCGCTCCATTCATTATTTGTGCCTTTTGCATAAGAGCCAAATAGAATAACCTTATCAGCGTTGATTCCAATCTTTTCGAGCTCTGCAAGAAAACGCTGTATTTTATTCTGAACTATATTTTTGATTTCAGCCATTTGTACATCTCTAATATCTTGGTTAAATAATCTTCAGTATAATTTTTAGTAGCAACTTCATAAATATCCATCTTAAAGTCGGGATAACGTGTCTCAAGATTGAAGTTATTGACCTTAAGTAAAAACTCTCTTTGCTCATTTGTCAAACTCAGAGTAGTTCGTCTCTCTAATGTAACTAAATCATGCACTTTGGGTGGAGTCTGTTTTACATCCTTAACGAAATGTGCCTTGATAGCTTTTTCAAGAATAAGGTGCCCAATGAATAGTGCCCAAGGATAATGCCCATTCTCAAAAAGACTTTTTGCTACCGGAATATCTTTCTCGGCGGCTTCAATCCAATATTGTATTTGTTCTTCAATTGTCACTGCATATACCCTTTTTCATTTATAAAATAAGCAATCAACTCGAATTTCTAAAGATGAATTTACTTACCGCTTCTGCGCTTCTCTCTCCATCAATTGCGGCAGAAACAATTCCACCGGCGTAGCCGGCGCCCTCACCACATGGAAACAAGCCTTCAACTTCCACGTGCATTAGTGTTTCGCTATTACGAGGAATTTTTATTGGCGAGCTCGTTCTTGTTTCCGCTGCCAAGATTTGGGCTTCGTCTGTAAGGTAACCTTTCATTTTTTTATCAAATACAAATAAGCTCTGCTTCAGACTGTTTGAAATTTGTTCCGGCAATAATTCGTGCAGTGGAGAAGAAACTGTTCCCGGTATATAAGAAGATTTAGGCAATGAACTTGAAGTCATTCCTTTTACAAAATCAGTTATGCGTTGCGCCGGAGCTCTTTGTGTTTTTCCTCCAGCTTCAAAGGCTATTCTTTCAACACTTTTCTGATATTCTAAGCCGCCAAAAACTCCGTGTGAAGAATAATCTTTCCAATCATTTTCATTTATTGAAACTACAAGACCAGAATTAGCAAAAGGTGAATCGCGACGGGAAACGCTCATTCCATTTAGAACCAATTCATTTTTATCAGTTGATGCTGGAATAATAATTCCGCCTGGACACATACAGAATGAATAAACACCTCGGTCGTCAATCTGGCAAGTTAAACTATAACTAGATGCCGGAAGATTTGTATTGCGCTCTTTGGAGTGATACTGCATTTCATCAATCAGCGCTTGAGGATGCTCAATCCGCACTCCCATTGCAAAAGGTTTAGCTGCAATTTTAATTTTGTGTTGATCCAGTAAATAATAAATGTCCCGCGCTGAGTGACCGGTTGCAAGAATCACTGCGTCTGCGATTATCTCTTTTGCTTGATTGACAACCACGCCGCAAATTATGTTTTTCCGCTTAATAAAATCTGTCACTTTGGAATCGAAATGAATTTCCCCGCCATTGTTAATTATTGTCTCGCGAATTGCCTGAACGACTTTAGGAAGTTTGTTTGAGCCGATATGCGGATGCGCGTCAATAAGAATTTCTTCATGAGCTCCATGCTGAACAAAAATATTTAAAATTCGTCCAACGTCTCCCCGCTTTGTTGAACGTGTATAGAGTTTCCCATCGCTGTATGTACCTGCACCACCTTCTCCGAAACAATAATTAGAATCCGGATTTACCTCACCATCTTGCTGAATAGCTTTTAAGTCTTTTCTTCGTAACTGAACATCTTTTCCCCGCTCAACAATTATTGGCTTAATTCCTAGTTCAATTAAACGCAGTGCTGCAAACATTCCCGCTGGACCCATACCAACAATAGCAACTTTTTTATTTGATGTTACCGGCTGATATTCAGTCAGTTTTCTCAATTCTTCCGGTTGCTCTCTTACATAAACTATAGCTTTAATTCTATAAACGGGATTTCTACTTCTGGCATCAACCGAACGCCGTATTGCTTGTACACCGTTAATATCAGATAGATTAATTTTTAGTTTCTGAGCAGCTTGAGTCCTCAGAAACTCATAATCATTTAACCTTTCCGGTGGAATTACTATTTCAATTTCTTGTTTCATAATGTCCTCTGTTTTGAGGAAAATTTTCCAGTTTGTGAATTCTCAATTCCTCGCCTCGCTTCACGCTAGTCGAAGCGGGTCAATTCTCAATTAATAAGTTGATCTAATCGCTCCGCCATCTACAACAATTGTTTGTCCTGTAATATAACCAGCTTGCTCGGAAGCCAAATAAACAATCATGGACGCAATTTCATCTGGACGAGCTAAACGTTTCATTGGGACTTCTGCCGCCATAGAAGCAAGTACTTCTTCATGAGAAACTCCTCGCTGCTTTGCACGAACAACTGCTAGTTCATAAAGTCTTCCCGTTAGAGTATAGCCAGGCGCAACATTATTTACTGTAATATTGTGTTTGCCAACTTGCGAGCTCAAAGTTTTTGCGAAAGCAGTTACGCTACTTCTCAAAGAGTTTGAGAGAATCAAATTATCAACCGGCTGTTTTACAGAAAGCGAAGTTATATTAATTATTCTACCCCAATTTTTCTCTTTCATTCCGGGCAAAGCCAAACGAGTAAAACGAACTGCGCTCATCAGCACTTGCTCAAACGCATGTTCCCAATTCTCATCGGAAAGGCCTTCAAAATATCCTGGAGTTGGTCCGCCGCAATTGTTAACCAATATATCAACTGTACCTAAATTGTGCTCAACATGTTTTACTAAATCTTCAATTTCATTTGGATTGTCAATATCGCATTGTTCCCACAGCGGTTCTATTCCGTATATTGCCTTTATCTCAACAACGGCATTTAGAAGGTTTTCTTTATTGCTTGATGAAATCGCTACACGGCAGCCTTCGTTGATAAATAACTTAGCAGTAGCCTTACCAATACCGGCACTTGAAGCCGTTACCAAAACCGTTTTACCTTTTATATTAAGTTCCATGGCTCTCCAAATTTCTCGGCATGAATTTAAAGACTTTTCGGGAAAGCTACTTTAAAAA
>DAIEQT010000261.1 GCA_027347545.1 Ignavibacteria bacterium
ATTTTAAAGCTGATGCGTGGTCAACATTACTATAGCAATATGAACATAGCTTAAACCGGAAGCTCTGGTAGGAAGAAATTGTTTCTATTAAGAATAGGCAGATAAAGTTTTTCATGTTTTTGGTACCTGTCACAATGATCAAGTCCACACGTCAATTTAATTTCAAGAAAGTAACCGTCCGCTAATGCAGATCGATTCTCTAATTACAGATCAAAAATAGGAATATTTTACAAACTTTGAAAAACACTTTTTTGCTGAATTTGTCTTTCGTTTGACAACACAAGTTAGCAAGCCTTCACCACTGCAATTGAATAACGACGGAAACTTCTGATTTTTCAACAAGTGGAAATTCGCTAAATATTAGTAAGGCGGTTGAGCAAGCTAAACCAAAAATATATTTGTGGTTGGGTTCTTAGGCGGAACCGGCTGCAAACTAAAAGATAAGGTTGATCTGCCAATTATTATTCCATCGGCAAATACACAGAGAATTCAAGAAGGACATATTACTGTAGCGCATATTATTTGTGATCTGCTAGAAACTGAATTGTACGGTTGAGATTATTTAGGATTACTTATTTTTTTAAGGATGTGTTTTGACAAGTATTAATTGATCTCACTATGGCGGGGAATTGGTTGACACATTTTTGTAGTTGGGTTCTGATACCAATCGTGTTCTCCACCATGTCTTGTAAGACGCAACCAATTTTTTCCAATTCGCGGATTAAGTCTTTCCTTTTCAAGCTACTTGTAATTCTCCAATTTTTCTAGCAAAAGGAATTTCACCGCTTGATAAATCCTTATATATATCCAATAAATTTTCTTTAAGCTCATCCAACGATTCGGCTTGAGTTAAATAATCCGGATACTCTTCAAGGTAACCCAGCCAATTGGAACCATCCTCCCAATAAACAAATTTTATTTTATGTTCAGACATATTTGCCTCTATATACTAAAGGAAAATTATAGACTATTATTGTTTTAATCAAATTACAAAGTGTGCAAAGTTTTTTCTATACTTCAAAGAAGTTAAAAATACAAGTGGAAACTTCTCTTTCATTCCCTTTGATTTGCACTTCCAAAATTTTCCTGGAGAATTATGAATATTCCTTTAGTCATTGCAAAAGAACTCAGTATTGCAGAGAAACAAGTTGTTACAGTTATAAACTTATTTACCGAAGGTGCCACGGTTCCTTTTATTGCCCGGTACCGTAAAGAACATACGGGCGGATTGGATGAAGATTTCTTACGAAACATTGAAGACCGTTTGAGCTACTTAACTATACTTGAAGAACGAAAGCAAACAGTTCTAAAAAGTATTGAAGAGCAAGGCAAGCTTACAGATGAGCTTCGCGATAAGATAAATGCTGCAACAAAACTTCAAGAAGTTGAAGATTTGTATTTACCTTACAAACCAAAACGCAAAACACGCGGCACTATTGCTAAAGCAAAAGGACTTGAACCACTCGCCCTTTTCATTTTGCAGAATCCAAGCTTTAGCGGAGACTTTGATGAAATTTTAGCTCAGTATATAAACGCGGAGCTTGGTGTTGAAACTATTGGGGAAGCTTTACAGGGTGCTAAAGATATTATCGCGGAAATGATTAGTGAAACTGCTGAAGTCCGCCAGGAAGTACGTGAGTTTATGCAAGAGGAAGCCACAATTGTTTCGTCCAAGAATGAGAACAAGAAAGAAGACCCAAACCTTAAGAAGAAAGATGTTTACGATGTCTATCACAACTTTTCGGCACCGTTGAATAAAATAAAAGAGTATCAGATTCTCGCAATCAACCGTGGTGAAAGTGACGGCTACTTGAAAGCAATTCTCAGTTTCGATAAGCCGGGTGTGCTAAATAGAATCTTCGATAAATATTTTGAGTATGATGAATCTTTCTTCCTCGATATTATTGAAGAAGTAGTTGACGATTCTTTCATG
The DNA here is from genome assembly GCA_027347545.1 of Ignavibacteria bacterium. Taxonomy (GTDB): domain Bacteria; phylum Bacteroidota; class Ignavibacteria; order Ignavibacteriales; family Melioribacteraceae; genus Stygiobacter. The sequence continues at coordinate 1,934 of DAIEQT010000261.1, forward strand.
CGTTTAATTTTTCCATCTATCGAGCGTGAAGTTAGAAATCTCTTAACGGAGGAAGCTGACCTCCACGCAATTGAAATATTTGCGACTAACTTGCGCCAGCTGTTACTTCAGCCGCCAATCAGTAACAGAATGATTTTAGGAATTGATCCCGGTTTTTATTCCGGCTCCAAGATCGCTGTGATTGACACAACGGGAAAATATGTTGAAGGCGCTACAATGTATCCTCATCCGCCGCAGAACAAAACTGCGGAGGCGAAAAGAATTTTGCTTGATATGATTGAACGCCACAAAGTTAATTTGATTGCAATCGGCAATGGAACGGCAAGCCGCGAAACTGAACAACTTGTAGCTGATTTAATAAAAGAAAATAAACTGAAATGTCATTACTTAATTGTGAATGAAGCGGGCGCTTCGGTTTATTCTGCAAGCGCTGTTGCTAAGGATGAATTTCCCGATCTTGAAGCAAGCCAGCGAGGAAATATTTCCATCGCCCGCCGTGTTCTCGATCCTCTTGCCGAGCTTGTAAAGATTGATCCAAAATCAATTGGCGTTGGCTTGTACCAGCATGATGTTGATCAGAAATTACTATCTAAAAAACTTGATGATGTAGTTGTAAGCTGCGTTAACTATGTT
>DAIEQT010000309.1 GCA_027347545.1 Ignavibacteria bacterium
AGCACTCACTTCCGTTGGTTACCGCTTCCCAATAAAATCAGTTTTAATTTCTTCAGGAACAATTGAATCGAAATCCGAATTACTTGAACCGATGCGCCAGATGATGAAACAAGGAATTAAATTTTATGCAACTTCCGGAACGGCTAAGTTTATGAATAGCAACGGTATTCCGGTAGAAACAATTGAGTGGCCGAACAACAATAAAAACTCAAATGCCGTCGAACTGATAAAATCTAAATCTGTTGATTTAGTAATTAACATTCCAAAGAACTTTCAGGAAGAAGAATTAACAAATGATTATTTGATTAGAAGAACAGCAGTTGATTATAAAATCCCGCTTATTACAAACCGTCAACTTGCTATGAGGCTTGCCGAAGCCATTACAAACAAGGACCCGTTGAACCTAGACGTAAAAAGCTGGGACGAATATTAAGAGGTAATAGAGGGATGAAATTTTTCTTAAGAAAGTTTCTTCGTATTTTAGCATGCAAAAATATAGGGGAGGATTAATGACGGCTTCAAAATTGCCGACTATATTGATAGTTGAAGATGATTTAGAAAATCAAAAGTTTTTGAAAATTTTCTTGAAAAAATTTTTCGAAGTTGAACAATGCGACAACGCCGAAGATTGTTGTAGAATCTTGGACACGCATCCTGTTGACATAATTCTCATGGATATTTCTTTGAAAGGAACCAAAGATGGTTTACAGCTTACCAAAGAATTAAAATCTCACCCCGAATTCGGTTCACTTCCCATAATCGGACTTTCGGCACACGCATTCCAAAAAGATAAAGATAATGCTTATAATGCCGGCATAGATTGCTTTATGACTAAACCCGTAGATGCAAAAGTACTGCTTGAAACTTTACTAAACTCTTTGGCAGAGTGTAACAAGAAAACCAAGTAAAATAATATAGATGTAACATTTGCGCCTCTTTTTCCGTCTAATGATTAGAACAATTCTTGGAGTATTTATGTCTAAAAAAATTATGCTGTTAATTTTATTTTCACTAATGATGTTAAGCTCACCATTAGTAGCTCAAGTGGTTGATTCTACTGAGAGCGAAGACGATGAAGAATTTTTTGAAAGGAAACATGACCGATGGTGGAGAAACTGGGAAGATGCGGAATGGTTAGATTGGGAGTTTAACGGAACTCCTTTTATTGAAGGTAATTATGGCATTGGCGTTGTAAAAAACAAAAACATGTTTTATGATTTTAAGAGAGTCGGTTTGGCGGAAGTTAAACTTGGGTACGCCAGCCGCGAAGATTTCTTCGAGAAAAAAATTATTGAATTCAGTGATAAGTACTTTTTTATTTCGCGTCTTGGCTCAGACATATTAGAGACCGACCCCAAAATAAACGAACTCCGTTCCGAAATGTGGCGTTTCGGATTTGCTAAACGTACCGGATATGGTTATAAACTTGGTGAACTTTACATTATGCCTTATCATGCTTCCGGTTTTGTTTGGTCCAGGCTTCACATGAAAGATTTTCCGCCTTCTGTTTGGCCGGCTGTTTATCCTCCTCTTCCAGGACAAATAGTAGCTGGAGCGGACAGAGAATTTCTTGATCGTTTAAACAATACCTTCCGTTTTGGAACTACTGTGGAAAGCGGGATCAATTTCGACATAGCTTCATCTGTTGGAATTAATGTTGGTTACGAAGCAACGGTTGTTTTTCCTCGCCACTTATTCTGGAAACACTTAGGCAGTATGGTTATAGAAGGCGCTGGAATGGGAATGCTCGACCATTTCATAAATGAGATTAGTGATTCATCACCGCTTTCGGTTCCTTTCGTAAATTTTATTTTGAAAGGTGCTTACAGCTATGCATTCCATTCATTGAAAAAAGACAAAATGAATTGGCCGTTTAATACGGAAACCCCGTTAACTTATGAAACGATAAAATTTGGTTTGACTTTTACTTTCTAGACATAAAAAAATCCCGCTCCTGCGGGATTTTTTTATAATGAAAAGATATGTGCTTGCCAGGGTTTTAGTTCTACATACAAACCCAAACTATGAACTTCCTCAGCAGATCTATTGTACTTTATTTCGCTAAGCAAATCAGTAAGTAATAATTCTTCCAGATAGCCGGTTACATCAAGTTTAATTCTGCAACTCGAAAGAAACTCTGAATAGTTAATAATTACTACTCTGCGTTCATCGCGCAAACGCCATTCCCAAGCAAGAATATTTTGATATGTGAAATTGGTTTCCCATGAAGGAATAGGTGTTAGAATCTTCCAAATTCCCTCTTTGAAAACAGCGTATGAGCAAATCTTAAGAAGCTTTACATAAAATTTTTTCAATTCATGATGAGTGTTTTCTTCCGGTTCACGGATTAGTTGAACCGGGAGTTTTATCCGCTTCCCATCAAACTGCCCATCGTGATAAAATCTCATGCCTTGAATTGTAGAGATTGCGATTGCCGCGGCTTTCGATTTCTCCTTGCTTAGCACACTAATAATTCTTTCCTCGTCATGGTTCTCTATAAAACGAATTGATTTTTTCTGGAAAGAATTTTCCGCGTGAAGATGCTCGGTTATTTCTCTAGTATAAGAATGCTTTAATCGGTCTGTTAACCGCTTATCATACGTGTAATCAAAACCAAGCTGCTGAAGTTTCCATTCCAAATCCCAATAGGCTTCGGCAAGGAACAAGAAATCAGCATGTTTATTTTTAACTGCCGAAATTGCATCACTCCAGAATTCTGTTTTAAAGTTTTGCAAGCAGGATTCCGACAATACTCCGGCCCATGTGTTTTTGAAAACATTATTCAACACAAGCATCGCCATATCACACCGGGCTCCGTCGCATATTTCTGTGAGTTTAAGCAGTGTTTGTATTAAATACTCTTTTGCCTCATTGCTACAAAAATTCACCTGTACTGTGTCCTGCCAAGCCGGAAAGAAAGGATCGCGCCCGTGAGCAAAATATTCTACCTTGTCAATCCTCGGTTGGAAAAAAGTGTGCGGCTCGTTGCGAAATGTTTGTCCGCTTACTTGCAGAAACAATTCCGGATTTGTTTGTATTAACGATGAGCCCGCACTAAAATGGTTTGGCACGAAATCTAAAATCAGTTTTAAGCCAATTCTGTTTAGCGCAGCCTTAAGCCGAAGCAAGTCATCTTTTTTACCAAGAGATTCATTGATTTGGTAAACATCAATTGAATATGGCGATCCGGCAATATCTTCACGCTTCCAATCCTTTAGAGCTTTAGAGTAGTTCTTCTTTAGGTTTTCTTCGAAGCAATATTTATCAATAATTGATTCGCACGTTTGCCAAATTCCCATTAGCCAGACATATTCAATTCCGAGTCCGGCTAATTCTTGCCAGTAGCTTAACGGAACATCTTTAAGTTTAGCTTTGTGGGTTGGTGTATCAAATCTTTTAATCCAAACGCGGGTGTTAATTTCGTAGATGGATGGATTGTTTTGCATTAGTTACCAATCAAGTTCATTTTTAAATTTTAGTCCTAGCAGAGCTTTTCTATCGTCTTGCAATTCGCGGTTACGTTGCAGTAGTTCTATGTGAAGCCGTTCATCTTTCGAGTCCGACATAATCTGATTATTGCGCTTAATCTCTTCTTCAATCTGAAATATCTGAAAGCTTCTCACTGTTTCTACCGCATGTTCAAAAGTATCTTTTTCAATTTTGCCGGTAAAAGAAAGATCATCCCATTTTTTACTGATTGATTCATCGCTCAAAGTCAGCTTCATTACAAAATTCTTTAACTCGCTGGATTCAATTTTCTCCACTATATCCGCCGGAGAATATTTCCCATCATTCCAGCCATCGTGAACAAGCTCGGCAAGTTTCATGTAGTTCATATTCACAAAACTTTCAACCGCAACATTATCGAAAATGTAGCCGAGAATTTTTTCTTCTCCGCTAAAGAGTAACCGGACAAGTTCTTTCTCGTTTGGATTTTCATTAGCCGGTTTCGCTGCTAAATTCAATTGCGAAGCTGTAGCAGTCGCTTCAATTCTTGCCGCTTGTCTGTTAGATTGCACTTCAACTTGAGTTTTGTTCTGAGCAAGAGCAGTATTCAATTCCGATTCGATTAACTTTTCCCGCAAACCGAATTTCTTGGAGATTGTTTTCATCAATAGATTGCGCTTAAGTTCATCGTTAACCAGCGCAAGTGTTCTTACAAGTTCGCGGATTGCCTTTGTCATCTCTGCTGGGTCTTCGAACATTCCCAACTGCTCAAATTGCGAAGTTTGATACTCAAGAAAATTAACAGCTTTGTTTACTTCTTCATCAAAACGTTCTTTACCAAATTTATTTATAAACGAATCGGGATCCTCTCCTTTGGGCAGTGCAATTACTTTTACTTCAAAATTTTGTTTCAGCAATAGTTCAATACTTCGCAGCGCGGCTTTTTGCCCGGCAGAATCCGCATCGAACAAAACAAAAATATTTTTTGTGAAGCGTGAAAGAAGTTGAATTTGCTCATCGGTTAAAGAAGTACCTGAAGAAGCAACAACATTTTTAACTCCGGCTTGATAAAGTGAAACCAAATCCATGTAGCCTTCAACAAGAATTGCACGGTCTAACTTTCTAATTTCATCTTTAGAATGGAATAAGCCGTAGAGCGATTTTCTCTTAGAATAAATTTGTGATTCCGGCGAGTTTAAGTACTTGGCAACGTTATCATTCTTTTCAAGTATTCGTCCGCCAAAAGCAATTACTCTTCCGTTTGGAGAAAAGATTGGAAAGATTACGCGCGCGCGGAACTTATCGTAATATTCGCCACGCTCGTTTGTATCAATCAGCCCAAGATGTTTTGCGTTTACCAAATCAACTTTATTCTGCTTTGCATGATCGAGAAAATGATTCCAGCCAAACGGCGCAAAGCCAATTCCGAAACTTCGCTGTGTTTGATGTTTAATTCCGCGGTGCTTTAAATATTCGCGCGCTACTTCAGCTTCCGGGCTCTTAGCAAGATGTTCGGAAAAGAAACGGGCGGCAAGAACATTTATATCATAGAAAACTTCAAGTTCGTTTTGCTTGTCACTCGGCGATTCTTCCATCTGAATTTTAATGCCAAGATGATCAGCTACTTCTTCAACAGCTTCAACGAACGAAATATTTTTGAACTCCATCAAGAACTTAAAAACGTTTCCACCATTCCCGCAGCCAAAGCAGTGGTAAATCTGCTTATCCTCACTTACAGTAAATGAAGGAGTTTTCTCCTGGTGAAATGGACAAGACCCGATAAAATTCTTACCACGCTTTCGCAATTGAACATAGCCGCCGACTAGATCAACAATATCTGCCGCGTTACGAATCTCATCTATTTTGGTTTCGGAAATGCGCATTTGAATTCGCGATAAAAACATCACTAAATATTAAAAGTTTAGTTCCCAACCACGAATAATGTTGGCTTGTTTTATATTTTCAACATGAGGACGATCATTAATCGCTGCGGGGAGAATAATATATGGACGCAAATATTTAACAAAGTCTTCAGCACCGCCAGCCAGCTTTATTTCTACTAACTTTTCTATTTTTTTGTGGTGGTGAACTATTTTATATTCTTCTGTTATAGTTATTAAGCTTCGGTCGAACGCACGATGATGCAATGCGCAAAGAGCTATTCCGTTACACGTTTCGTCTGTACTTTTTTCATAGCTAACAGGCAAAATATGTGCTGCGTCAACTAACTTTAATTGCAAACCACAGAAAGCGCATTTATTCGAGTAGGCACTTAAAACTCTTGCTTTAAAACCATTGTCGCGTACCTTTTTCGAAATATTCGATATCGCAATACGTCTTGAAGCCGATGCTTTTTGAATTAAATGATCGTTAATAAAGCCGGGTTTACTTGCAATATCTTCGAGTATTTCTAAATCTTTTTTTGATTCTCCAAAAGAATGGAGCGTTTCAAAATTCTTAATATACTCAACGAAGAAGTCCTCTCGAAATGCAACGGCTATTTCCTTACTCTCTTTTGTCCATGTTGCGAAACCATCTATATATGCTTTGCGTAAAGCAGCCTCCCTAATTTGTATAGATGGGGAAAATCCAAGTTGTCCAAGATGTTTGTTTATATCAAAACCCGCAAAGACATTCCCTTCATCCCACCATCCTAGAATAATCGTCTTAGCTCCAATTTCCTTTTCGAATTGTTCAACTCCGGTAATTTGTATTCTATATTCATCAGATGGTCTTGCCGCACCACCGCCGTGGGTTAGTCGCCAAACATAGATTTTTATATTATAGCTCTCAGTAGCATTGTAAACTTTCAATCTAAAAGGATGATATTTAGGATCTGAGAGATAGAATACTTCCCATCCGTCTCCATTTATTGAAGAAACAATTTTCTCTAATAAATTATACTTCTGATGTCTAGGCACTTTTCTTCCCTAATTGTAATTGATCTTGATCGTCAAAACGAAATTTGCTTCCTTCAAGATATTCTTTCCTTATTTCAACTGCTATCCACCGTCGGAAAAGTTGTTCTGCGACAAAACCAGTTGTATTTGAACCTGCAAATGGATCAAGAACAACATCTCCCTCATCAGTCAAAAAATTAATAAAAAATTGAGCGAAATCTTTTGGAAATCTAGCTGGATGGGGTTTTATATTATTTTTTTTGCATAGCCTCAAATAGGAACTATTAGATTCAGTATTTGCCAACTCCAATAGATTTGGAGGAATAGCACCATTATTATTTTTAGAGAATTTGCTGGATATATCATGCCCACTAGGTCTCAAAGTGGCTTTATATCCATTTTTAAGTAATTGTTTCATACTCTCACTGTATGGTTTAAGTACTTTTCTATTATCTGCCTTAGGAAAAGGCGACTTAGAAAGCCACCATACAACATTAATTGAGTCCTTAACCCTGATGCGTCGGACAGTAACCCATTCGGCTGGTGTTGGCAAACGAGCCGGGTTATAATGAAAGAATTCTTGCGCCAAAAAGAAATTAAGTTCTTTACACAACCTGACTAGCAGTTCGTATTGATAAACACTTTTTGATGGAATTCCGGGGATGTAAGCCCCACCTAAATCAACGACTAATGATCCATCACTCGTTAATATCCTCCAAAACTCCCTTGCAAAAGATAAAAACCAATCGACGTATTCTTCTGCTGATTTATTACCATATTCTTTTTTTCTTGTTAGAGCAAAGGGCGGGGAAGTTAAAATAAGATTTATGGAATCACTCTTAATATTTTTTACAATTGCTAAACTATCATCACAATAGGCAACACCGTAATTTTTACTATAGTAATTATGTGGTGGACTTCCGTACTCAAAAACATCGGTAAATATATTTCCTTCTCGAACAATTTTTTTCTTGGAATTAGCCATTTGTGTGTTTTCGATCTCTAAATGATTTGCACAAACATATTAATTAATTTTAACAAATAACTTACTTATGTTCTTCAAATTGCCCGTTCAGATTAATCTTTGTAACTTTGCTTTTAATGAGTATGATAAGTCAACAACACAAGAAAAAAAGCGTTCTCCTTTTCCTTCCGGCTCAAAATTTCAACGAGCACGAATTCCTTATTGTTTCAAACTCCTTAGATGCTGCCGGCTACAAAGCATTCATCGTAAGCGATTCTTCTTTCCTCTGCACTGGTTCAAACGGATTAAAAGTTAAAAATGATGTACAACTTTGTAACGCCCACGAAAGCAACTTTGCCGGCTTTTTAATTATTGGCGGAAGCGGAACGAGAAACTATTGGGATAATCTTTCTCTACAAAGCCTTGCAAAAAAGTTTGCGCTGAACAAAAAACCGGTTGGAGCTCTGTGTTGCGCTCCGGTTATTCTGGCAAAAGCAGGCTTATTAACTGAACCGGCAACTTGTTTTTTAGATGATAGAAAAACACTTGAGCGAGAAGGCGTTGAGTTTGCTATTTCTCCGGTGGTTGCTAATCGGAAAATAATAACCGGACAAGACCCGTCTTCTTCTTCGGAATTTGTTAAAGCATTTATACATGAACTAACTAACTCACTTTATGCAGTTCATTCTTAATCTTGCTCTTAATCATAATCTTAATCGGATTTAGAACCAGATTACGAGCAAGATTACGATTAAGATTATGAAAGTGCGTAACATCAGTAACAAAGCAATAATTCTCGTAGAACTAATCTCTAGCGCATTTTGTTTAAGTAATAAAGAAATTAAAGCATGTCCTTCGAAAAAATAAAATCTTACTGTAACAGTCTTACAAAGTATAGCCGCTTAGTTACACGCGAAGTTTCAATCGGCGATGTTCCTCTTGGCGGAAAAAATCCAATCCGCATTCAATCCATGACAACGACTGATACGATGAATACAATCGCTACAGTTGAGCAGTCAATTAGAATGATTAATGCCGGTTGTGAATATGTGCGGATTACTGCACCAAGTTTGAAGGAAGCAGAAAACCTTCGCAACATTAAAAATGAATTGAGAAAGCGCGGTTACCAAGCTCCTTTAATTGCAGATATTCATTT
>DAIEQT010000317.1 GCA_027347545.1 Ignavibacteria bacterium
TTAGAAAGCTCGTCAATTTCAATTTGAGTTTTACCAAGATCATCAGTCCTTTTGTTAAGATCTTCCAGAATCAGAATAACATTATCAACAGTTAGTCCCTCTTCACTGAACGGAATCAGAATAATCTTGGAAAGATATTCCGTTCCTTCTTTGATAAATGGAATTTTGGTTGTAACAGTTTCGTTAGATGATACAACTGTCTCTAGATTCTTTTTGAAAAGAATCTGCGATAACTTTTTGTTTTGCTTAATGGAATCTGCTTCAAAAAGAAAATCGTAAGCTGAGTTACTTTGTTCCGAGCTTTCTTTGATAACACCATCGGTATCTGCGATTACAAAAAAGTCTCCGATGTGATTAAGAAAACTTTTAAACTCCGGTGCTTTTGAAAACGACAAATGTGTTTTTCTTGTGTCGACTTTTACATCTTCAATGATCAGAATTCCGCCTGCGCTTTCATCTTCCAGAGTAATTGGGGTACCTTTTACCAGGATGGAAACTTGCATACCTCTGTAAGATTTGCTGACGGAGATTTGCTTTTCAAAACTTTCCCCTTTTTGAATGAGCTCAAGTTCCGGACGAATATCTATTTTCTCGAAAAGTCTGTTATCGTAAACACTTTGCCCAACTGCATTGGCGGGGCTTTCGCCAAGCACTCCCGGGAAATTGAAAAAGTTAGAATTGACAAACTTAATTTTCCAATTACTCTGGAAGATCAAAATTCCGATAGGCGCGAACTCCAAGATTTCCTTAAATGAAATTTCGGCTCGTGTTTGCTCGAATGTTTTGTTCTGAGTTGGAGGCATCAGTAATCAGCTCATTAAATGCAGTTCAATTTATAAAATATGCTCTATAAATTAAAATATGATGCGTTCTTTCTTCCTTTTACGAAAATTTGCAGAGCACCGATAGACTAGTTTATCATAAAATCTTGTAAATCTCTTGAAGAATCTTTTGAGTAGCGCCGATATTGGCTTTTACATAGTCCGCGCAAATTTGTCCCTTCTCGGCACGTAATTTTTCGTTACTAAAAAGAGTTCTCAAAACCCGGTAAGCTTCTTTTTTATTTTTGATTGTAATTCCGCCACCGTTTTTTACCATAACCAGCGCTTCCTGGCTGTTTTCATGTTTAGGACCAAAAACAACCGGAATTCCATAAACTGCCGGTTCAAGTACATTATGTATTCCTTGCCTGAAACTACCGCCAACATATGCAATATGCGCGTAATAATACAAAGTCAACAACACACCAATCGAATCAATGATAATTATGCGCTCATCTTTGTAATTGTTAAGCAGCGAAAAGCGGATTGATTCATATTTGCCATGGAACTGATTCTCTAAATTTTCAACATGTAGAACCGTTGGCTCGTGAGGGACAATGATTGTTATTACCCGCTCATCGTTTTTCATCACTTTCATCAATGCCGGAAGCAAAACTTCTTCATCACTTTCCCACGAACTGCCAAGCACAAAAACTTTTTTCCCTTTGAAGAAATCCTCGCGGAAAAGTTTCTTTTGTTTGGCTTCCAAACTTTTTTGATATACCCGGTCGAATCTGGTATCGCCTACGGCAGTTAATTTGTTTTTTTCTAATTCAAACTCTGCAAAGTTTGCAGAATCATTTTCAGAAACTGTAAGAATTTTTGTAAAACAAGAAAAGAGGGCCTTGTGAAAGCTTTTTGCTACCGGCCATTTGCGTTGAGTTTTTTTACGCATCGTTGCGTCAACAATCATACACGGAATGGATTTCTGTTCGAGCTGCCAAATCATGTTAGGCCAGATATCGTAACGCATAAAAATTGCCAGATTCGGACGGACTAAATTTAAAAACCGTTTGGCGGCAATAGCTGTGTCGAACGGGAAATAAGCAATAATATCTGCAAATGAATATTTAAGCGAATTTGTGTAGCCGGACGGAGAGAAAAAAGTAACAACTACATTAACACCTTTTTCCGCTTTAATTCGCTCTATAATTGGCTTTGCTTGTTCAAACTCTCCCATAGAAGCCGAATGAAACCAAACCATTTTCTTTTTACGGTCAACTCCGGCAAGATCAATAATCAAATTTTCGAAAAGCTTTCTTCTTCCCTTTAAGCCGGTTTTAATTTTAGGATGAAATAACTGCGCGAAGAAAATAAATGTCTTTGCGAATGGAATAAATGAGAGATTATAAAACCAGTACCAGATTGTTTTCATAAGTTGGGTAGAAAGTTTTGAAGATGATTTAGCACATTGTGCGGCGTAACGTCTTTCATACATTTAAAGTGCTTCTTGGGACAAGTTGATTTACCAATATGACTACATGGGCGGCAAAATAGCGAATTATTTTCTAAGATTAAATTTTGCACTCCGTACGGTGCAAAACCAAACTCTTTAACTGTTGAACCAAATATTGCTGCTACCGGAACACCAACAGAAGCGGCTATGTGCATCAGTCCGGAATCGTTTGTAACGATAAGCTTACATAATTTCATATCAGCGGCAATCTGAAAAAGATTATCATCGTTCTGAAGATTAATTGAACCGGGAATTTGTTTTGAGATTTCACCACACAATTGCTTTTCTGATTTCCCGCCAAACAAAACAATGTGGAATCCGAGTTTAGCTAGCTCATTTCCAAGTTCTACAAAGTATTCCGGCGGCCATCGTTTTGTAAAATGCTTAGCCCCGGGCGCGAATCCAATATATTTTTTCCCACTTTCAAGTGATGACTTAATCTCCGCCGGTAAAAATAATTCTAAACCAGCTTGGTCAAGTTCCACTCCAGCGGCTTCTGCGTATCTCTGAACAATAGATTTGTTCTCTTTCAAAAAATTTATTTTTAGATAGACAAGCAAGAGTTTAGCAAGTGTTGGTTTTACAAACATTAGAATGTTGCCGACAATTCCTCTGGTAAGTTTTCTGCTGCGCCAGTTGTTCTGCAAATCAATTATGAGGTCATATTTCTCATTCGATAGTTCAGTTTTTAACTCAGCTTCGCGCGTCTTATCAAAAATTATCAGCTTGGTAATGTTTGGGTTTTGAGAATACACATCCGAAAATTCCTTACGAACAGCAAAATGGATTTCCGCTTCCGGGTATTTAACCTTTAACGCACTTATAATTGGAGTTGTTAGGAGTACATCTCCGAGCGAGCTAAAACGGATTACAAGGATTTTACCGGTCTGATTGATAGAATTTCCAATGTTTTCTTAGTATAGCCGAAATTTACCAAATTTTGCTTTCTCTTGGCGGTTGGAAGTATAAACTCACTTACTTATTTTTGGTTAGAACAAAACGGAACTGATATGACAACTTTACCTCCTCCGGCAGTTAAATTTTTCCCGGAAGACTCAATTGAAAAACAATGCTATGGAATTGCAGAATCTCTAAAAGATTTTTTACCTATCCCAAACGATAGAAACCGTCTCGGTTTTAATTTGTACAGACTTGTTAAAGGCGAAGGCGATGCACCGGAAATTATTGTAAGAAACGCCAAATTAAAAGTTGAAGGAATTTCTCTTGCTGATTTGGCTAAGAAGATAGAAGAAGAAATTGCGAAGGTTAAAAAAGGCTGAAAGTAGAAAGTTGATAGTGGAGAATTAATCATCGTTTAATTCTCCATTCGTAATTCAAAATTCCTAAGTCCTAATTGTTTTTAATACGCTTCTCTCGCCTCACTCAAGAATTTTTCTACAAGTAATACATCTTTTTCGCTGCCAATATAAATTGGTGTGCGTTCATGTAATGCTTCCGGTTTTTTATCTAGAATTCTCCCTTTACCATCTGTAGCTCTTCCGCCCGCGGCTTCTACAATGAAAGACATAGGATTACATTCATAACACAAGCGGAGTTTTCCCTTCGCGTTTCTTCTATCGCCCGGATAAATAAAAATGCCGCCGTAAAGCAATGTGCGGTGAACATCCGCCACCATTGAACCAACGTAACGGGCTTGATAAGGTTTTCCCTCAAAGTAATTCGCTTGCAAATATTTGATGTAATCCTTCAAACCTTTTGGCCACGAAAAATAGTTGCCTTCATTCAAGCTATAAATTCTTCCTTGCTTTGGAATTTTAATATCATCGTGCGAAAGAAGAAACTCGCCAAATGCCGGATCCAAAGTAAATCCGAAAACTCCATGTCCGTGTCCGGCAGTGTAAACAAAAATTGTACTTGAGCCATACAAAATATAACCGGCAACTTCTTGTTTGTATCCTTGCTGAAGACAATCTTCAAGTGTGCCGGGGCCATCACCTTCACTAACACGTTTATAGATTGAAAAAATTGTACCGATGCTGATATTCGCGTCAATGTTGGAAGAGCCGTCAAGCGGATCGAACAGTAAAACATATTTGCCGATTTTTTGGTGAGGCGGCAGATGAATAATGTCTTCCTCTTCTTCGCTTGCCATTACACAGAAATGCCCGCCATGATCCATGGCTTTAATTAACATTTCGTGAGCGAACATATCAAGCTTCTTAACTTTTTCACCATGAACATTTTCATCTCCGGTAAAACCAAGTATGTTAGCCAAACCGGCTTTGTTAACTTCCAAAGAAATTAATTTTGCAGCGAGTCCAAGTTGAAGAAGAATTGCTGAAAGTTCTCCGGTAGCTTCCGGGTGTAGTTTTTCACCTTCGATGATGTGACGCGGGAGAGTCATGAATCTTTTTGAAGCCATTTCTCCTCCTTATGCGGATTTAAGTTCTTGATCCTTATACTGAAGTTGGTAGAGCTTATAATAAATGCCTTTGTGGGCAAGAAGTTCTTGATGTGTTCCCGCTTCCTTCAATTCACCTTTGTGCATGACTAAAATCTTATCTGCATTTTGAATTGTTGATAGACGATGCGCAATTACTATAGAAGTTCTTCCAACGAGAAGTTTTTCTATCGCGTTCTGGATTAGGATTTCAGTTTCTGTATCAACACTTGAAGTAGCTTCATCCAAAATTAGAATTTGAGGATTGTAAGCCAGCGCGCGGGCAAACGAAATCAATTGTTTTTGTCCGACGCTAAGTGTAGCTCCTTTCTCTTTTACAACTTCATCATAACCGTTTGGAAGCTGCGAAATAAACTTATCGGCACCAACAAATTTTGCCGCATCGATTATTTGTTCATCGGTAATATCTTTATTGCCAAGACTAATATTTGATTTTATTGTGCCGCTAAAAAGGAAAACATCTTGCAGAACCATGGCGATATACTTTCTTAGCTCGCTCTTATTCAAATCGCGAATGTCAATTCCATCCAGAGTAATGCTTCCTTTTTGTATATCGTAGAAACGCGTAAATATATTTATGATGCTTGTTTTGCCGGCTCCGGTTGCGCCAACAATTGCAATTCTTTCACCCGGATCTATCTTGAAGGAAACATTTCTCAGCACGTACTCTTCCGGATTGTAAGCGAACCAGACATTCTTAAACTCAACTTCACCTTTGATGGACTTTAAGGTTTTCGGCTCTGCCGGATTTTGAATTATTGTATTGTCATCAAGCAGCTTGAAAATTCTTTCTGACGAAGCCATTGCTGTTTGAAGTATGTTGTACTTATCGGAAAGATCACGTACCGGGCGCCAGAACATTTCTGTGTATTGCAAGAAAGCCAGCAGCACGCCAATGGTGAGATTTTTCTGTATCACTTCTCCGCCGCCGTACCAGATTATCAATCCAACAGAAATTACACTCAGCATTTCCACTACCGGGAAAAATACAGCATGATAGAAGACAGATTGAATATTCACATCTTTATTGTCTTTATTGATTGAAGAGAAATTTTTCAACTCCTCTTTTTCTTTAGCGAAGATTTGGACTACATTCATTCCCGTTATTCGTTCTTGCATGTAAGAGTTTAATCTTGCAAGGTGCTTGCGTACATCGCGATAATTTTCTCTAACTTTTTTGCGGAATAGAAATGTAGCGTAAAAAAGCGCAGGTAAAACAGCGAGCGTTACCAAAGAAAGATCCCAGGACATAGCGAACATGAAAATGAATATCCAGACGATGCTGAAGATGTCGCTGAAAATTGAAACGATGCCGGAGGAAAACATATCGTTCAGAGAATCAACATCATTTGTTACGCGGGTTACAGTTCTGCCAACGGGAGTCTTATCAAAATATTTTAGCGCGAGCTTTTGAACATGAGAGAAAAGCTGAATACGTAGATCGTAAACAATTTTTTGTCCGGTAAGTTCTGTGTAGTAAGTAAGAAAATATTGTATCAACGCTTGAAGCATCAGCGAGCCAAGCAGAACAGCACAAACAACGAGCAATCCGTTAAAATCTTTGTTTTGGATTTTATCATCGAAAGCGATTTTAGAAAGATATGGACGAAGCGGACCAAGCGCAGAAACTACAATGTTCAAAATAATCGCGAGGATAATGTACTTTTTGTACGGCTTTATGTAAGTAAGCAATCTGCGCATTAACTGCGAGTCGTAAGCTTTGCCTAATATGTCATCGTCTTTTTGTTGATCTGCCATGTTTTTCTTTTCTAATTCATTTCCAAAAGTTCTTTTTCCAGTAACTGCTTTGTATTTAGGTCGGCGTAAATTCCACCCTTCAGAACCAACTCGTCATGCGTTCCCTCTTCAACAACTTTGCCTTCATCAAGAACAAAGATTTTGTCTGAATCCTTCACAGTAGAAATTCTGTGACTGATAATTATGCTTGTTCTATCTAGCATAAACTCTTTTAGTTGACGAAGAATTTCTTCTTCAGTGTTTGTATCAACAGCGGAGAATGAATCATCAAGAATTAAAATTTTGGGATCAATTGCTAACGCTCTTGCTAATGTAGAACGCTGTTTCTGTCCGCCCGAGAGTGTTATTCCTCTTTCGCCGAGAATTGTTTCATAACCAAGCGGGAAAGTATCAACATCTTTTGATAAGCGCGCAATACCGGAAACTTTTTGAATTAACTCTTCGCTTCCGTTATCCAGCCCATACATTAAATTGTTTGCAAGTGTATCGGAGAAAAGAAAATTCTCTTGCGGAACAAGACCAATTCCGGTTCTTAAAACTCCAAGAGGAATTTTGCGGACATCTTGCCCATCAACAAAAACATTGCCTTCGGTAACATCATACAAACGTGGGATTAGATTTATCAAACTTGTTTTGCCTACGCCCGTATTACCGATGAACGCAACTGTCTCACCATGCTTTACGGATAAGTTTAAGTCCTTGAGAACCCACGGGAGATGATCAGCATAACGGAATGAAACATTTCTGAATTCAATATCTCCGGAGATTGATGTAATTCTGCTATCAGTATTTTCATCGGAGATTTCTATTTGTTCATTCCAAATTTTCAACAAGCGTTTCATGCTCGCGTCAGCTTGCTGAATCATATTAGCGACCCAGCCGAATGAAATCATAGGCCAGATTAAATCCATTAGATAAAGCATAAACGCAAATATTACACCAACACTAAGAGTATTGTTGATGATCATGTTTCCGCCGGCAAGCACTACTATAATAGCTGAAAGTCCGGCAATCAGCATGAATATTGGTCCAAAGAACGCTTGCAATTTCACTTGATCCATTTTACGGTTTAGATATTCCCCGCTTTCTCTTTTGTATTCTGAAATTTCATAGGCTTCCCTTTCATAAGATTTAATCACACGTATTCCGGAGAAATTTTCTTGAGCCTTTGCTGTAAGATCAGACAGCTTTTCTTGAATGCGTGTGTACTTTGTATGCATTTTCTTCATAACAACATATACAACGAATGACATCAAAGGCATTGGCAATAGAGCATAAAATGTTAGCATCGGGCTCAGTGAAATCATCACGGAAAGCGTTAGAATAAATTTGATTCCGTTATCAATTGTGTACATTACGGAAGGACCAACAAACATTCTCACCGCGCTAATATCATTCGTGGCGTGCGACATTATGTTGCCGGTAGAATTATTCTGGAAAAATCTTAGCGGCAGTTTCTGTATGTGCGACCAAAAATCATGGCGAAGGTCATATTCAATTTCGCGGGAGACAACAATAATTGTTTGGCGTATAAAGAAGCGGAACAAGTTACTGAGAAACGCGGCGGCTAATAGAATTGCAACCAATCTTAGAACTACATTAAAATCGCCGCTCTTTGCAAGTGTGTCTATTCCTTCTTTAACATTCAGAGGTATATAAACGTTTGCAACGTTGGAGAGCAGTATAAATAAACAGCCAAGTAGTAATTTGGTTTTATATCTGCGGAAATACTTATTTAGATGTTTGAGGTTACCGAACAAATCTATTAATCCCTTTCTATACAATTCCAACAAAGCACTGTTGAAAAAAATTCAATTAGAACAAAAAAAAACAAAGATTTTTACCTTTCGTTTTTAGTTCTTAACTCTTAGTTCACTTAACCAATAATTTCGAATCCGGTGTACTTTTGCAACGCATTCGGCACAATAATTTTTCCTTCCGGAGTTTGGTTATTCTCCATGATAGAAACCATCAATCGGCTTGTTGCTAATCCGGAACCGTTAAGCGTGTGAACAAATTCCGGTTTTTTAGTTTCTTCTTTTCTATAACGAATATTTGCTCGGCGTGCCTGGAATGCTTCGAAGTTACTGCAAGAGGAAGCTTCCAGCCATTTGTTTTCTGCCGGAGACCAAGTTTCAATATCATAACATTTTGCTGCTGAAAAACTTAAATCTCCAGTGCAGAGCATCAAAATTCTGTATGGAACGTTAAGTGCTTTTAAAATATTTTCTGCGTCGTTTGTCATTGCTTCAAGTTCATCGTAGGAATTATTCGGCTTAGCAAATTTTACCATTTCAACTTTGTTGAATTGATGAACACGCAAAAATCCTTTTGAATCTTTTCCGTAAGAACCGGCTTCGCGGCGGAAACATGGAGAATAGCCAACGTATTTAATTGTTAAATCTTTCTCTGCAAGAATTTCGTCACGATGAATATTTGTAATTGGAACTTCAGCTGTTGGAATCGGATACAAACCATCTTTCTCGATGAAATACATAGCTTCTTCCATCTTTGGAATCTGTCCGGTGCCTTTCATAGAATCCCGGTTTACAAGAATCGGCGGCATCACTTCCGTGTAACCATGATTTTGCAAATGTGTATCGAGCATAAAATTTATTAGAGCACGTTCCATCGTTGCACCTTTGCCGGTGTAAAGCGGAAATCCCGAGCCGGAAATTTTTGTGCCCCGCTCGAAATCGAGCAAGCTTAGTTTTTTGCCAAGTTCAACGTGATCGAGCACTTTGAAATCGTTTTCAAACTTAAATCCTTCAGGCAGCCAGCGACGGACTTCAACATTTTCTTCGGCGCTTTTTCCAACCGGAACACTTGCATGAGCCAAATTTGGAGTATGACGTAAAACCTTATCGATCTTTTCTTCTATTTCTTTCAGTTGTGAATCAAGCTGCGCAATTTCATCGCCAACTTTTTTCATTTCCTCAAAAATTGCACTGGTATCTTGTCCGGCTTTCTTCAATTTCGGAATTTCAGCCGAGACTTGATTTTTCTTCGCCTTCAATTCTTCCGTTTTAGAAATGAATCCTCTGCGCTGTTCATCAAGCTGAAGAATTTCATCAACTATGTCTTTAGCATTTTTATTTAGCAATCCTTGTCTTACAGTTTCCGGATTTTCTCGAATGAATTTTACGTCTAACATTTTTTCCTCTTTTATTAATCCGCCTTAATCCGTTTAATCTGCGTCATCCGCGTTCTATTGGAACGCTGATTACGCGGATCGAGCGGATTTTCGCTGATAATTATTTAACCACAATATTATAAATTTTATTCGGCACATAGATTTCTTTAACAAGCTGCTTGCCGTCTGTGTATGATTTCACTTTATCATCAGCATACACAGCAAGTTTAACTTCCGCTTCCGGCATATCAAACGGGATTTCAATTTTAGAACGAACCTTTCCGTTTATCTGAACAACTACAAGCGCGTTATCTTTTGTAAGAGCAAGCTGATCAACTTCAAACCAAACCGGAGCTTGAAACAAAGTTTTTTCCTTGCCTATCATTTGCCAGTATTCTTCGCCAAGATGCGGTGCAAGGGGCGCTAACATGGATGCGAACCGTTCGAGAATGTAAGATTTCAATTCAGCGCTGCAAGAATCCAAACCCTTCATTTCATTAATCAATTCCATCAAAGCAGCAACTGCTGTGTTAAATCTGAAATGCTCAATCTCTACCGCAACTTTTGCAAGTGTTGCGTTTATTTTTCTATAAATATTTTTTTCCGTTTCGCTTAATTCTGCAATATCATATTTAGCTTTTGCCGGATTTGTTTTAGCAACATCCTTGTTGGCTTCAAAAATTGCATAAGTTCTTTGAACAAACCGGTCAACGCCTACAATTCCTTTATCGCTCCAATCTCCGCCAAGTTCGTATGGACCCATGAACATCAAATACATTCTAAAAACATCCGCGCCAACGTTCACAATAAAGTCATCGGGATTAACAATGTTTCCCTTCGACTTAGACATCTTAGCGCCATTATTAGTAATTCTTCCTTGGTGAATCAATTTCTTGAACGGTTCATCACTGCTAACCAAACCAATATCGCGAAGAACTTTGTGGATGAAGCGGGCATACAACAAAT
>DAIEQT010000319.1 GCA_027347545.1 Ignavibacteria bacterium
GTTTGCCAAGCGATGAAAAAGCTGAATACCTTTGTGAATTAAAAATTGATGGTGTCTCCGTAAGTATTCATTACGAGAAAGGAAAATTTTCGATTGCAGCAACAAGAGGAGATGGAACTAGCGGCGAAGATGTTACTGCCAATGTTAAGACAATCCGCTCTATACCTTTAATTTTGGATCAGAAAGTAGGAGTGAAGGCAAATCTTGATGAAATTGAAGTTCGCGGTGAAATTTATATGGAATCCGAAGCATTCAGAAAATGGAATGAAGAGCGTGAGATAAGCGGAGAGAAGACCTTTGCCAATCCTCGTAATACTTCTGCTGGAACTATAAAGCTCCAAGATCCGCAGTTAGTTGCAAAGCGCCCATTGCAGATTTTTACTTATTATTTATTTTCATATAAATCAGAACTGAGCTCTCAGTTTGAAAATCTAAAGATTCTTAAAAAACTTGGTTTTAGAGTAAATGAAAATTTCCTTCTTTGCAAATCAATTGAGCAAGTGATGGAATTTTGCCGCGAATGGGAAAACCGCAGAAGCGAACTTCCTTATGAAATTGACGGAGTCGTAATAAAAGTTAATTCACTTAAGCAGCAGAAGATTCTTGGAAGCATTGCTAAATCGCCGAGATGGGCTGTAGCTTTTAAGTTTAAGGCTAAACAAGCTACAACAAAGCTTCACAAAATTACCTGGCAAGTTGGACGCACCGGCGCCTTAACACCTGTAGCTGAACTTGAACCGGTACTATTAGCCGGTTCTACAATCAGCCGCGCCACACTGCATAACTATGATGAAATTCTGCGCAAGGATATTAGAGAAAACGATACTGTTGTTATAGAAAAAGGGGGGGACGTAATTCCGAAAGTAGTATCAGTAGAGTTTTCCTCACGCAGAGCAAATTCAACCAAAGTAGGGCTTCCTTCTGTCTGCCCGGAATGTGGTTCTAGGCTTTACAGACCGGAAGACGAAGTAGCTATTTACTGTGAGAACAAAGAATGCTCTGCCCAAGTGAAGGCAAGTATTTCTCACTTCGCTTCCCGCACTGCAATGGATATCGAAGGATTAGGCGACTCACTTGTAAATCTGTTTGTTGATTTAGGTTACTTACATACTTACGCTGATATTTACACTCTTCATGAAAAGCGTGAAGAGCTGATTAAGATTGAAAGATTGGGTAAGAAAAGTATTTCAAATTTGCTGGAAGCAATCGAGAAAAGTAAAAGTAAACAGTTCGATAAAGTACTTTTTGCTTTAGGAATTCGTTATGTTGGTGCAGGCGCTGCTAAGAAATTGGCTGACCATTTTCTTTCGATTGATGCATTATCAAATGCTACAGAAGATGCGATTGAAGAGATACACGAAATTGGTCCTAGCATAAGCAAAAGTGTGAAGCGGTTTTTCTCCGAAAAGCACAATATCAAACTTATTGCGAGATTAAAAACTGCAGGATTAATTTTAAGTTCAGAACCGAAGAAATTGAAATCTGATTCTCTTGCCGGAAAATCATTTGTATTAACCGGAACACTTTCGTCAATGTCGCGTGAAGAAGCTAAGGAAATAATTCAAGAGCACGGGGGGAAAGTAACCGGAACCGTTAGTATGAAAACAGATTACGTTGTAGCTGGTGAAGCTCCGGGTTCTAAGTTTACTGATGCAAAGAAACTTGGCATCTCGATTTTAAGCGAAGAACAATTTCAAGAGTTGATTAAATAATGTTCGAAGAACTCAGACTTAAATACGCTCATTTTTTAATTAAGAGAAAATATCTCCGTAAGAGTGATGAACCTATAGCTTTTAAGAGGGCTATCAGCGCTGCGAAAGATATTTTGGTTATTTTGCCAAGTCATGAAACTGATTTCTCAGCTTCGCTGGAAGTTGTTAAATATCTACAAATTCATAAAAAAGATGTTACTTTATTTATTTCCGAATTCAGGCACGAGGCTATTAGAACAAACCAAGAGTTTAAGCTGTTATCGTATCATCCCACACAGATCAGCTGGTTCTTTCTGCCGGATAAAAAGCTTATTACGCGCTTAACAACAAAGAGATTTGATGCCGTGATAGATTTAAACCGTCAGGAAGACACTTTTTTTAGCTGTATTGCAAATGCTGTTCAATCCGGAATGAGAGTAGGCTTTCGCAAGAACCGCTCAAGTGAGTATTACAATCTGCTTTATGAAAGCAAACAAAGCGAGCCGGCGGCAGCATATTCCAAGTTTTTGGAACATCTAAGCATGTTTTGATTGTTTACATTGGGATT
>DAIEQT010000179.1 GCA_027347545.1 Ignavibacteria bacterium
CTACTTTCCGGAACCATCTTTTCTCAGTCACTTTCTTTTGGTCCGCAGTTTGGGTTTGTAAAAACCAAAGACGCCGAAAAATCTGTTATGATGCCCGGTGGCGCTATAAGGATTAATCTCGGCGGTTTGGGAATTGAAGGCGCCATGTATTACAAGAAGGATGATTATAATTATACTATTGGCACAGTTACTTCTACTATAACAACCAAAACTTATCCAATTATGCTCACCGCCCTTCTCAAAGTTCTGCCTATTATTCACGCAGAAGCCGGCATTGGCTGGTACAACACTCAAATTGATTACTCAAAACTTTCTACGGCGTGGGCTTCAATCAAAGAAGAGACCAAGAACGATTTTGCATATCACTTGGGTGCTGGAGCTGAATTGCCCGTCGGCAGTTTCATCATCACCGGCGACGTGCGTTATGTATTTTACGAATTGAAATTAGATCAGCTTGCACAGCCAAAAAATCTTAAAAGTGATTTCTACGCCATTATGGTTGGCGTAATGCTAAAACTATAATTTATCGCAGAGGAAATATGATATTCGACAATCTAAAAAACGCTCACTTATATTTTTCGTTAGGTGAAAAAATTCAAAAAGCTCTCACCTATTTGCAGACTACAAATTTCTCAACTGTTGAACCGGGTACCTACGACATAGATGGAACTGATGTGTACGCAATTGTTAGCGATTACAACACGAAACCGCTGAGCAGCGGAAGATGGGAAGCTCACAAAAAGTACATTGATATTCAGTATGTTTTTGAAGGGAAAGAGAAAATTGGTTTTACAGAAACAAAGAAAGTAATGCTGCTGGAAGAATATGATAACCGAAAAGATGTTGCAATCTATAAGGGCGAAGGACATTTTTTGAATGCCGAAGAAAATCATTTTTTCATTTTCTTCCCTACTGATATACATATGCCGGGAATCGCGATTAATATTCCTAAAGCTGTAAAGAAGGTTGTTGTTAAGGTTAGTACAGATTTTATAGAGCCGCAAGAAGAAGCGATGCAAGAAGTAGAACCGGTAGAGGAAACTCCGCCGCAAGTGGAAGAAAACTCTTCACAAGTTAGTGAATAAAAAAAGACCGGCTTTTGCCGGTCTTTTTTTGTAGATAAATCGTTTAACTATTTTATTTCCAAAAGTTCTACTTCAAAAATTAATAATGATGCCGGAGGAATTGCGCCTTCTCTTCCATCCTCACCATAAGCTAATTCGTAAGGGATGTAAAATTCGAACTTATCGCCAACATGCATAAGCTGTAAACCTTCTGTCCATCCTTTAATTACTTGGTTTAGCGGAAACTCAGCCGGCTGATTTCTTTGTACTGATGAATCGAATACTTTTCCATCAATGAATTTTCCGGTGTAATGAACTTTAACTGTGCTTGTATCTTTGGGTGATACTGTGCCTGTACCTTTAGTAATAACTTTGTATTGCAAGCCGCTGGCAGTAACCATAACACCTTCGGCAGTTTTATTTTTAGCTAAGAAAGCACCCCCTTCCAATTTATTCTTTTCGATAAGCGGAGCCATTTCTTCACGTTTTCTGGCTTGCTCAGCTTTCATTTGTTCAGAACGGATAGCATTCATTCTATCATTAAAGCCCATCATGGCTTTCTGCATTTCTTCAGGAGTACATTTCGAAGTTCCGGCAAGTCCGTCTTTCATCCCGGCAAGTAGTAAATCAAAATTGATTTTCATGTTAGGGTCTTTAAGATTCATCGCAAGATTCTGCCCAATAGCATAGCTAACGGAATCATCCACAGTTTTAATTTCTACCATTACATTTTCCTTCTTAGGTGAGTTATCTTTTTTGGCGGCTGGTTTCTTTTGAGCCGTAGAAACTGCTACAACCATTAACAACAGTAAGAGTACGTTCAAGTATTTCATTGTTTCTCCATATTCTTTATGATTTTCGGGTGGTGAAAATAAGCCCATCAGCTTTGATAAGCAAATTGACTATTCCTTTTAAAATATTTGATAAAATTGGAATTGTCATATTGAGTCCCGACTTGTCGGGGCGAAATATCTAAGCATTGGGACAAAGTTATTGCCAATTTTTACGCAATCAACTAATTTGTTTTATAAACTTTGGAGTATAAGACCATGAGACGTACTTTTTTGTTCCTTATAGTTTTTTCCTTGTCAGTTTCAGCCCAAGCATATTTATCAACCTCTCCGCTGGCACATACATATTCAATCGTAGCGTTCGATTCCGAAACCGGAGACATGGGCGTAGCTGTGCAATCACATTGGTTTTCTGTAGGATCAATTGTTACTTGGGGCGAAGCCGGAGTTGGCGTAGTTGCCACTCAGTCTTTTGTTAATCCCGCTTTTGGACCCGATGGTTTAGCACTTCTTAAAGCTGGAAAATCTCCGCAAGAAGCTGTTGATGAGCTGACTAGAAAAGATGAAGGAAGAGATGTGCGCCAGCTTGCCATTCTTGATGCAAAAGGAAGAGTTGCAACTTGGACAGGCAAAAAGTGCATTCAGGCTGCCGGGCATATTACCGGAGCTAATTTTTCCGTTCAAGCAAACATGATGCTTAACGATAAAGTTTGGAGCGCAATGAATGAAGCGTTTACAAAAGCTAAAGGTAATTTGGCTGAAAGAATGATGGCGGCTCTTGAAGCGGCGCAAAGTGTTGGCGGAGATATACGCGGGAAACAATCTGCGGCAATGCTGGTTGTGCGTGCTAAATCAACCGGAAAAGTTTGGGAAGACAGATTGGTTGATCTCCGCGTTGAGGACAGCACAGAACCGTTAAAAGAATTGAGAAGATTGATAAATGTTCACTCAGCTTATGGACATATGAACAATGGTGATCTTGCAGTTGAAAAAAATGATATGGTAAAAGCGATGCAAGAATATTCTTCCGCGATGAGGATGTTTCCGCAAAATCTTGAAATGAAATATTGGACTGCAATTACTTTAGCCAACAAAGGTAAAGTTGATGAAGCGCTTCCAATGCTGAGAGAAATCTTTAAGAAAGATAAAAACTGGAAAACATTAACAGAGCGTCTCGTACCGGTTGGTTTGTTAACAGTAAGTGAAGAAGATTTGAAAAAGATTTTGAAGTGAGACCGCGAACAAGATAAATCTACTGCTCATTAATGATGTACTGTTGGGTGATATCAGCATCTTACTTTTTTACCGCTTTATTAACGTGACTGTAAAAAAAATGCCCAGTAATGGGCATTTTCCATCAAAAAAATGTAAGGTATTTATGAGACACTATAGTAATAGTTATCTTCTAAATTAATTGTTTCGGGTTCTTCCTGCAATCTTGAATATTTTAATGAGAAATCTTCAATTTCAGCATAGTTTCCATCTTTAGTTAATTCAAGAAATTTAAGAAGAATTTCAATCTCTTTCTTTTCAAGAATTTGAACCTTATCGCCCAAATGATTCTCCATTTGTACTCCTAACACGTTTAATTCCTATAACAATATAACATTTTAAACAAATTTCTTCCCAATTTTGTTCTCGAGTTCATTACGAATCCCAATTAAATCAATAACAAAACCACATGTACAAGTAATTTTATCTTGCGATATTATCGAAATTTTCCCCTTTTTCTTTAAATCAATATCAATTTGAGATTCTTTTACGAATTTTCCATAAAGAGGTTGTTTCTTTTTACACTGTGGGCATTCTATCTCCGCTTCCACAATTTGAGATTTTTGAGGTACTGGAAAAATTGGGGAATTTTGGATTTGCGGGACTGCATTTCTGAATATTTTTTCATTTGCGGTTGCAAAAATTTTAAAAGTTGATGTTGTTTGGAGTAGCAAACGAATAACAGCTTGAATCCGATAAACAATCTCAGCTAATTTAATATCATCATCAATACGATTTATACGTAGTAAAGGTTTCAAATCGTGAATCTTTAGAGACCTACCGTGGCTACGCCACTTAGAATGGTCAACTAATTCTCTAGCAATTTCTTCAGCTCTATCTTTTTTCATTGTCTCTGTAACCACCAAAAGGCGTGTTTCTGTTCTATTCCAATCTCTAAATTTATATTTTGGTAGCCACTCTTTGATTAAATCTATAGCAAAATTAAGTGCATGATATACTCCATTTAACTCACCAGGGCTTATTTGTGCTACCATAGTGGCATCAAAAGGATTTAATTTTCCCATTTTTTCAGCTTCTTCTCTTTTTGATTTTACCCATTCCATATAATCATGGGCTGATACAAACATTCTGCCAATTTTGACTTGTGCATCTATAGGTCCCAAACTTCCGCTTTCAGTCATACAAATCTCATTACCAGACATAACTAAAATTGTTCCAGCACTTTTCGCTTCTCCAGAGATTATAAATGAAACGTTATCAAATTTGCTATGAATACATTCCACAATTTCTTCTGCAGCTTCAGCGCTACCACCTGGAGATTCAATATAGAAATCAAGTCTATTATTACTTACTCCAGATAAAATATCATTAATAACGAAGTAGTCATCCATACTCAAAGGTATCTCGGGAATATTCTTAGAGAAAGATGACGCATACACAAGCAGAAATGAATTTGTTTTCTTATTGTAATCAGCAATTAGTTTTAGAAGTTCAGTTTCCAATTGGTTAGCACTAAGCCGTTTCCCTATGTATTCCCCTAGTATGCTCATATTCCACCCTGTTATTCTTTGAACAAAATAGTAATAAGTACTAATTACCGCAATATTGAATCATCAGTTTTTAGTATAAAAAAAGTTTAAGGTCAGAAGTCGAATTAATTATATACTACTATCAAAACGGAAACTCTTCTTTCAGATCAACTTTCTTTTGCTCTTTTAGTTCTGTGTTCTTCTCTGCAAGCAGATGAACTGAATTACCTTCCACATATATTGCTTTGTACGGTGTTACTGGACAAGCAAACTCGCAAGCACCGCAGCCAATGCAGTATTTATCGCGCACTTCCGGTATTACCAGCTTGCCTTCGTAAGGCTTCATGTGTACGGCTTTGGTTGGGCAATGTTCAGAGCACGCGCCACAATCTGTCTTCTGGGTTTTTACAATGCAGTTATCTTCAATAAACTTTGCTTTGCCAAGCTGAACAAGTTTTTTCTTTTCAAGTTGTATCGGTAAAATTGCGCCGGTAGGACAAACATCTCCGCAGACTTTACACTCGAGATTGCAGAAGCCGGCAATGTTATCTAACCGCGGTTGTAGCATTCCGGTAAAACCATACTCTAAAAACGAAGGCTGCAATACTTGCGTTGGGCACGCGCTTACACACAAATGGCAAGCCGTGCATTTTGCGTTAAACCGGTCAATGCTAACAGAGCCTGGCGGAGATACTGCAACCTTTCTGAAAACCGGAACTGTGCTTGGCTTAGTAACTTTTATTTTCTTTTCAACTTGCGCGGCTATTGCCGAGAAAGATAAAAGATAGAGAGAAGTTTTGGTTAAGAAATCTCTTTTCGAATTGTTAAGCTCTTCTTTCTCACCTTTGTTTTTACCGAATGCGAATGTGTAGGTAATTCCTTCGGTTGGACAAGTGGTTAAACAGTTGAAACAG
>DAIEQT010000331.1 GCA_027347545.1 Ignavibacteria bacterium
GGATTTTTCTTCGGAAGAAAGACAAAGGATGAAGCTGAGGATTACCTTCTTTCAGGGAGAAAAGTCGGGCTGTTCCTTTTTATCCTTACAAACGTTTCTACCTGGTACGGTGGAATTTTAGGAGTTGGGGAATTTACATACCGCTACGGAATTATCAGCTGGGTAACACAAGGGCTTCCTTATTACATCTTCGCGATAATATTTGCTTTCTTCTTAGCAAAGAAGGTTAGAGCATCTTCACTTTTTACTATTCCGGATAAACTGGAAGAGACGTATGGAAAGGAAGTCGGCGTACTTTCATCAATTCTTGTATTCATTCTTGTATCTCCGGCGCCTTACCTTTTAATGGTTGGCAATCTTATCAGCATTATGTTCAACATTAATTTGTTTTACGGATTACTAATCGGGCTGGTTTTCTCCGGACTGTATTTAATCAAAGGAGGATATAAGTCAGACATATATACCGATGTGTTTCAGTTTTTCGTAATGTTTGGCGGGTTTATTGTTGCGGTTATAGTATCGGTTAATAATTATGGCGGGATGGAATTTCTGAAAAAAGAATTACCCGCTACACATCTTCAGTTTACCGGAAATGTTTCAATCGTTTATTTGCTTGTATGGTTCTTAATTGCGCTCTGGACTTTTGCCGATCCGGGATTTCACCAGAGATGTTACGCGGCAAAAAACGGCAACGTTGCTAAGTGGGGAATCATCATTTCAATTTTTCTATGGGCACTGTTCGACTTCTTAACTACATCCACCGGATTATACGCGAGAGCGGTTCATCCTAATCTCGCGAATCCGGTACTTTCATTTCCGGTATATGCCGAGAGTACTTTTGGAAGCGGAATAAAGGGATTATTCTATGCCGCTATGTTTGCCACTATACTATCAACTCTGAATAGTTTTTTGTTTTTGAGCGCTACCACTTTTGGAAGAGACTTTGTTTATAAACTTTCTAAGAATAAAAATGAAAACCGGATTGTTCTATATACAAGAATCGGAATAGCTGTCGCTGCAGCAATTTCCTTATTTATGGCGTACTATGTTCAATCGGTGGTTACAATCTGGTATATGATCGGAAGCATCTGCATTCCTCCGATAATCATACTGATAATCGGGAGCTATTTTGAAAAACTGAGAATAGGAAGAATTTTTGCGATATGGGAAATACTTGTTTCTGTATCCGCGAGTTTAGTTTGGTATTTCACGAAAGAATTTTTCAGTTCAAGTATGCTATATGAAATTGAACCAATGATAATGGGTCTTGCTGCCGCTGGAGTAATTCATTTTTATGGAATAAAAAAGCGGCTTATGCCGCCGCTTTCAGAATAAACATCTATTCAATTTAGGGGAGAAGTACACAGCAAGAAATTACTGTTGTCCACAAACCGTTCTTATCGCCTTGTGCTGATTGAGTTACATTGAATGAACGAACGATTTTACCGCTCATCTTAAACACTTGTTCTTTTTCATTCCAAGCATTATCTGCTTCAAACTCAATACCAAGTGTGGTAGCCAACATTGTTGCAGCCAAATCCTCCGCATAATCACCGGCAACTTTTTCTGTTTGTCCATACGGGTGATGTTCGGATAAATAACCATACATATGTTTATCAGCCGGAATTGCAACACCAATTGATGAAGCAATCAATCTGTTTGGTTCATTAGTTGCGTTTCTTGCAATAACACAATGTGTAATTTGACCGGGGCGTAATAGTTTTGTGCCTTGCGAGCGTGTAAGTATTTTGCAGCCGACAGGATAAATGGAGCTAACGGAAACAAGGTTACATATCTCTATTCCGGCACTGCGAAGCGCTAATTCGAACGAAGCGAGATACTCTTTGTGTTTTCCTACTCCTTTGGTGAAGAATAGTCTTGTTGGGACGTACATTGTTTTTGTCCTCCTATTGATTACTAATTAATTTTATAAAATTTCTTTTCCCGACCTTCAATATCATATCATGGTTGAGTTTAATAATGTCTTTCGCGTCTGAGATTTTATTCCCATCTATTGTAACACCACCTTGCTGAACGAGACGACGGGCTTCACCTTTAGAAGGTGCAAAGTTGACCTTAACAATTAACTCCAGAATATCTATCTCTTTTAATTCTTTCTCAATTACTAATTCCGGAATTTCATCCGGTAAACCTTTTTTAACAAAGATGTTGTCGAATTCAGTTTCAGCATCAATCGCTGCTTGAGATGAATGATACATCTCTACAAGCTTTCTAGCCAGAGTTCTTTTCACATTTCTTGGATTTGTACCTGGATTAGCTAGTTCGTCCTTAATTGAAATGAGTTCGTTATTGGAAACGTTAGTAGCTAACTCAAAGTAAGAATAAATCATGTTATCAGGAATAGAAAGCGTTTTGCCGTAAATCTCTTTTGCCGGTTCGTTAATAGCAATATAGTTATCGTATGACTTACTCATTTTTTCAACGCCGTCTGTTCCAACAAGAAGAGGCATTGTTAGAATAACCTGAGGTGTAACTCCAAACTCACGTTGTATATCGCGTCCAACTAATAAATTAAATTTCTGATCGGTGCCGCCAAGTTCAACATCGCTCTTAATTGCAACGGAATCCATCGCTTGGGCAAGAGGATAAAGAATTTCGTGCATGCTAATTGGAATGCCGCCTTTGTAGCGCTTTGTAAAATCATCGCGTTCCAACATTCTGGCAACAGTGTATTTTGAAGCAAGCTTAATAACATCTTCAAAAGTCATTTTGCCAAGCCACTCGGAATTGTGAACAATGTTTGTCTTCTCCGGGTGGAGAATTTTTGAAGCCTGCTCAAAATAACTTTGTCCGTTTAATCTTGCTTCTTCAAAAGAAAGCGGTGGGCGGGAACTGTTTCTGCCGGATGGATCGCCGATCATTCCGGTAAAATCGCCGATAATTAAAATTGCTTGATGACCAAGTTCTTGAAATTGAGCTAACTTTCTTAAAACTACCGAGTGACCAAGGTGAAGATCGGGACGTGTAGGATCGCAGCCAAGTTTAATGTTTAGAGGTGAATTTTCTTTGTAAGACTTTTCCAGTTTCTGAACTAATTCTTCTTCCGGAATTATTTCTACCGAACCCCTTTTTATCAAATCCATTTGTTCATTGATAGGGGGGAAGAGAATTTTTTTATCCAATAATAACTCCGCTACTTAAATTTTCTTAAAGTTTCTCTCTGAAGATCTCGCTTAGCAATATCCTCTCTTTTATCATACTTCTTTTTGCCTGAAGCAACACCAAGTTCTACCTTAACTTTTCCTTCCTTGAAGTATAATCTTAATGGAATCAAAGTGTATCCTTTTTCTAATGTTGCGCGGGAAATCTTTCTGATTTCACTTTTGTTGAGCAGCAATTTTCTTTTTCTAATAGGATCGTGGTTGTTGTAGCTGCCCTGATCATAAGCATTAATATTAGCATTTAGCAGCCAAACTTCGCCTTGTTGAATAATCGCGTAACTATCAACAAGAGCCGCTCTCCCTTGCCTCAAAGACTTAACTTCAGTTCCGACTAGTACAATTCCAGCTTCATAGGAATAATGAATAAAGTAATCATGCTGGGCTTTACGATTCGTAATTATGTTTTTTTCGGTTGAAGTATCTGCCATAATCTCAAAAATGATGGCAAAATTTATTCTTTTAGTTGAAGTTATGCAAGGAATTATCTGAAATCTGCATTTATTTGCTAATATTTCTGAAAGGCATGCTATCAAAAGCACTTGGACTATCCGAAGGATTCCTTTGGAAAAGTCCAATGGTAGCGGTATTCTTAAAACCCCACGCTTAAGGGTGTGTGTGATAACTCCATATAAACCGTTACGCCGATGGCGCACAGGTAAAACGGTTACAGATATTTTGTTTTTATTGCAAATTCCCACGAATGAATTCGTGGGTTAATAAAAAAAGGATACGAAATTTGAGTTTTAGATTTAATGATTAGTTATTTAACTTTACGTCCAAAATTAAAGATATAGAATGGCAGAAAAACACTTCTACGAACAAGCCGAATACACAAAGAAATATCTAATCCCTTATTTCCAGAAACACTTACCGGAATTCCACAAACTTAGCGTTCTTGAGGTTGGATGCGCTGAAGGGGGACTTTTAGAAGTATTAATGGATTTAGGGATGAAAGTCTG
>DAIEQT010000334.1 GCA_027347545.1 Ignavibacteria bacterium
ATAACGCTATTGTTTTGAGCATGTCATTGCAACCATACACCGTTTTATCAACATCGTTAGTGTTAATTTCTTTCGATAATTCTTGAATTCTTCCCAATAGTTTTTTCAGATCTTCAATAGACTCATTAAATACTTTTTTTCTGATATCAGACATTTCTTTTCCCAATACTTCTAACCTTTTGATCTGGTCCATTGCTTTTCTCCTTCGTAATGGTTGAATGATGAATATGAATTTTATTTAAGCCGGGTTTACCCCGGCTTCGTTTAATAATTGCTTGGAATCTTTCCGCTTAAATCATCAACGCGGGCTTGCTTCGTTCGTGTCTGGTTACCAAGCATCTCAAAAGCTTTTTTAAAGCTTCGCTCGGCTTCTTGCAGCGTTGAAATTAATCCCTTTATTGGCGCCTCATTCTTCAGCCGCGCGGTGCCTTCAATTAATTTGTAAATGTAGTCAATCCTTACCGTGATCTCGGGAAAGAAGTCTGCACAACGCATTAGATGGCTAACATCTGTGGTCAACTCTTCGCGCTCGGTTTGCATTTTTATGATTTCTGGATTATTCATTGGCCGTCTCCCTTGCGATGTCTACCATTTTGCGATACCCATAGTGCAACTGTTCGATTAATTTCTTGAGTGCCGCGAGATCTGTCGATAAATCTGCAAATCCATCTTTTATTTTTGAAATGAGTTGAGCCATTTCAGTATCAACCATTTTTCCGGATGGTGTAAGCTTCTCAACCATTTCTTGTTTTTCCGCCAAGCGGCCGAGATCTTCCTCTAAAGATTTAAGCAAAGGTAGCATTTCTTCTTTTGGTTTTTGCATGTTGGTCTCAGCTTTTAAAGGTTTCGTAATAGCGGATTAATTTTTCAACCGCGCGGTTCAAATCCGTAATTGCGTCCATCGATTTTTCAATCTTTAGGCGTTCCTCTGCAATAGTGCCGATTTGAACTGATTTCGCGGTTTTGTAAGAGTCCAGTAGATCGCTTTGGATCGCTTTCAGACTAGCAATTTTGGTTTGTGCTGTAAGATACATTTCGTGTTTCTCCTTTTTTGTTTGTAGTTAATTATAACTCGGTGTAATTATTCGTTGAACTTTTTCTAAAAACATTTCCTGAGCCGTTTCTAAGAACTCAAGGCTCTTCGAATCCAAATCCTTCTTGTATTGTGTAAGTGCCGTAATCATTTCGCTAACACGCTTCAGCCATATCAGCAACTCATCTTCCCGAGATTGTGTAGAATTGCAGATGTCCCGCATATTTTGGAAGTGTGTCGCAAGCATCTTCTCAATACAACAAGTGAACTCATCCAATACGTTTTGGGCTGTAGGTGCAAGTTTTTTATTCAAAACTGCTTCAGATGCGTTTCCTAATTCACGCTGCACTACTTGTTTAGCTTCTTCTTCAACCGATATCATAAACTATTCTCTATTTTATTACAACATTACAACATTACAACATCACCGTGCGGCTGCCGTTCTTAAATCCAATGGTTTTCAATCTAGCGCGGCTTTTGATAAGCGATTTTTGTTTTGCCCGTTCCTCAATTTTCCGTAATAAATTAATCTGTTGGAATTTCAACCCGGCAATCTCTTTCTTTAGCCTTGTTGTAATCCCATAATTAAGCGACTGGGAAATTTGTTCTTCCTTCAGACTGATTTCTTCGGTCAATCCATTAAGTTGTTTTTTCAAAACTTCAAATTTCACTTTTTTCATTGTCCACTCTAAAATTTTATAGTCCTTTCAAACGGAAACGGCACTCTGTGGCGTGATCTCCGCTTAAATGGGATTATCATCACCCTCGGTTTCATAATAACTCTTAATTGTGCGCGAGTTCTGCTGAGAAGAATTGCCGTGTTCCGAATAATGTGAAAGATTCTCAAAGAGATGAATTTCTTGCCGGTAGCGGAGCGGAACAATTCCAGTTCTGCCGTTTCTGCATTTCGAAATAATGATTTCGGCATATTCTTCATTTCTAATTGGACCATCTTCACAAGAATAGTCTGATAATTTATCTGCGGTGATTCCGTAATAACCGGGCCTATATAAAAACAAAACTGTTTTGCTATCTTGCTCAATACTCCCGGATTCCCTTAGGTCGGCAAGCTGGGGTTTCTTGTCAAATCTCTTTTCACAATCACGGTTCAGTTGGCTCAAAATAACAATCGGCAGTTTTGTTTCCTTTGCAAACTCACGAAGTGAATTCGTCATCTCACCCACAGCAAGATCATAACGGTCTTTCCGGCTGGGTGTGCGGATTAGCGTTAGGTAGTCAACAAAAACAATGTCAATTTTCTGTTTGATTAAATATCGTCGTATGGTTGCTTTTATTTTTTCAATTGTCCAAGTTCCATCATCTTCAATGAAATAATTATCATCGTAAATCAGTTTCGCTGCCTCGGTAATTTTCAAGTTCTCATCGTCATTAATATTTCCACTCTCAATCTTGCGGCTGTCTATTCCCGAATAAGCGGACAAATCTTTCACAAGTAATTGATCTGACGTCATCTCAAGGGAAATTATGAGTGGCTTATAACCTCGTTGCACAAGGTTCCTTTTCAGCTGAAGCATGAAACTTGTTTTGCCCATTCCGGGTCTTGACGCGATTGTCGTTAAATGTGATTTAGGAATGCCAATAATTGCGCTATCAAGTTTCGTAAATCCGGTTTGAATGTAGTCGCTGTCGTTTCCTTCTCGCGTGCGTTGAATGCTATTTAATAACTCAAAGACTTTCTGTTCATTTGTTCGGTTATCTTTACGATAGCATTCAAATTTATCGAGCAAGACTTTGTCAATCTCCTCACGTATTGTTGTTGCAAAACTTAGCCCTGTAATACGCGTTTTGTCTGCTACTTCAATTACTTTTCGGGATTTATTTTCGATGGAATCCTCGATAAGTTTTAAAATGATATTAAAATCTCTCGTGGCTTCACAAGCTGACGGTCCGGAAATAAAGTGTTTTTTTATATCTTCTCCGACATTCTTTAGAATTAGCTGCGAAAATACACCGGGCGCCGTGGGATAACCTTTCTCTATGAAATATTCAATTGCTGTGAAGTAAATTTCTCGGTTTGCACTGTTTATAAAAAGATCGTCGGCATTCGGATTGAAATCATACACTTTCAGAAAGAAATGTTCATATAAAAACAGCCCGGCAATGATTTGGTTCTCTAAATAATTTCTCTCTTTGTCGTTTAACATAAGTTCCTCGTTTACAAATACTGATGTGCTGCGGGTGTGGTATCACAGCCGTTAGTCTGGTTATTAAATGATTTTGCAAAGGGGATGAAATTACCGTTGGAATCGGTGTGTTCGACAAGTGTTCTAATGATCTTCACTCCAGAATTAACAGCATCCTTGTAAAGTCTTAGAGTCTTATCATAACCAAATTGCTTTAACTGTTTCTCCGTTTCTTCGCGCTCTGGTATTTTTGGAGTCCTACCGAATGACTTGATCCAAATAGTTTGTATTTGGTCTTCCTCTTGTAACGTTTCATGTAACGTTACAGAAACGCATTCCTCTTTATCTATATCTGTATTCTTAGTTTTAGTATTAGAAGGTAAAAGTTTTTGTTTTTCGCGAAATTTTTGAACTCTATTTTTAGTTTGTTCCCTGATTTTATCCAAACCTTCAGCGTTCTGATGCTTAACCCAATTTTCAATCGCTATCATACCCTTTTCATTTATCGAAATCATTTCAAAATCGCGCAAAGTCTTAAGTGCAAATTCTATTACAGGTAACGGTCGATTGAACAATGTAGCTAGCATGGGTGGAGTGAATGGGACGTTATCATTCAGAAAAATATATCCATTTGCATTTGTCTTACCGGCTTGGCAGAGCAACTTTATCCAAATAACCAATATTCCATCAGCTTCCGGCATGGATTCAATTAAGCGGATCTTATCATCAGAGAACATTTCCGTTTTTAGCTTGACCCAACTCACATCCGCCATCAGATCACCTCCGCAAATAATTCAGTTTGTTTCTCTTGCGGTTCGAATTGCTTGGTATCATTCATACTGATTAACGAAAGCTTTAGTATGATTTGTTTGTCGATCCGTTCGTTACAGAAGGGAGAGGTTACTCCTAGATTCAGCCATTTCAGACGCGTTGTTGTTAATACCCGGTCACAATATTTTATTTTGATGATGTCAAAGTCATTGCGTAAAAGAATTTCCTCATTGATTCCCAAACCTCCGGGATCATTGTGAAAAAGATGGAAAACATTCTTAGCTGAGCGAGGCACGCTGTAGAATATTTTTTTTGAGTGATCGATTTCACCAGCAATAAAATTATTCTGTTTTACATAAATGCGTTCAAGTTTTTTCGCTATGAATTCGGTCCAGATCTGTGAATATTGCTTAGGAGTTATCATATATTCGCTCCCCAAATTCCTTTCACTTTTCGTTGGCGGTAATTACTCATCGCATTCTTTGGCACATAGGTACCAGCAGAATCAGAATTTTGATTTTTAAGAGAGTTGATTTTCTTTTGCAAGATCAGCCGCCGAATTAAAAGCTTGTTTACAATCGGCAAGTATCTAGCTTTCACTTTTTCATCAGTAACTGTCAATAACTCTGCATTTATCTTGTGATGAGCTTCGAAGTTCTCTCGAAATTGTTGCTCTAAATTTTGCAAGGTTTTATTCTTCATCGGTTACTCGCGGGTTTTTTATTGTAAACCTTTTGATTCAAGATTTATAACCCGGTAGGCAGAGGAACGCATAAAAGCAGCAACACTCATACTTCTTTTTGCCGCCTCTTGCTTAAAGAATTCTAGTTCCTTAGCTTTGCATTTGACATGAAGACTTTTACTAAAAGATTTTTCAGAAGTATGATTTTTTGTCGCCATTGTATTTCCTTCTTAATGTCCAGTCCAAATGTAGCCACCCAATTGATCCCCGATGGTGTGATTTCTGCAAATTTAATTTCTTAGGTTGCTGCGGTAATTCGCCTAATTACACGTGGTAAGAAGAATAATTATTTTAGTTCATTAAGCTTATGCGATTGGATTACCTTTCTCGTTATACCCGGATGAAGATATTTCAATTTAATATTTCAATATTAGTCTCTATAAACGTCAAAAATAAAGATGGCTTTGTGTGTGAAGGTCTCGGTTCATCGTAGTATGCGTCAGCCAGTATTACATAAAGAACATTATGCTAAAGTCTT
>DAIEQT010000337.1 GCA_027347545.1 Ignavibacteria bacterium
AAGACTTGTTTTGCAAAATGGCTCTTACGGAAGAAGGATTAAAGATATTGCCCAATGCAGAAATATTGAGGTTGTCGAATTAAATTTTTATGAATACCAAACTCCAACAAGCGATCTGGTACGAGATGCACTTGAAAAGGATTCAGATATTGCAATGGTTTCGCTTGTTCACTGTGAAACTTCTTCCGGAATTCTTAATCCTTTAAATGAAATTGGAAAAATTGCAAAGGAGTTTAACAAGATATTTTTCGTAAACGCAATAACAACCTTTGGCGGTGTCCCGATAGATTTTGAACAAACAGAAATTGATATTTTGGTGACAGCTCCAAATAAGTGCTTGGAAAGTATTCCCGGATTCTCAATAACCTTTGTTAAAAAAGATCTTTTAGAAACAACAGAACGAAATGCTAAGAGCTATTCTCTGGATTTAGTTGCACAATGGGAAGAACAAAAGGTGAACGGCACTTTTAGGTTTACTCCAAATGTAAATGCTGTTCTTGCTTTTGATCATGCTCTTGATGAGTTAATGTATGAAGGAGGGATTGAAGCTCGTGCAAAAAGGTATCTTACTAATTGCAATACACTTATAGAAGGAATGAGACGTATGCATTTCGGCGAATACTTATTCCCAACAGTTAGAAGTTATATAATAACTACTTTTTTTTATCCGGAGAATAAAAACTTTCATCCCGACATATTTTATTCTCTGCTTCGAGACAAAAACCAAATTATTTATCCTGGTAAATTAAAAGAATGGTCCGGTTTTAGAATTAGCTGCATCGGAAGAATATTCCCGCAAGATATCCGAATTTTATTATCAGCAATAAAAGAAACTCTTAAAGAAATGAACGTTGAAAGCGAGGAGTAAAACAATGAGTGTAAATAGTAATAAACAGAAAATTCAAGCGGTTATTTTTGATTGGGCAGGGACAATTGTAGACTATGGATGTTTTGCCCCTACAAAAGTGTTCCTGAAAGTGTTTGAACAAAAGGGTATTAATGTTACTATAAAGCAAGCAAGACAACCTATGGGCATGCATAAACGTGAACACATAAAAACTATTGCTTATATGGAGCCAATAAAAACTCAGTGGATTGAGCTTTATGGTTCGCATTGCTCTGAAGCAGATATTGATGAACTTTACAAAAAATTCATTCCGGAACAATTAAAAGTAATTAGAGAGTATTCTTCATTTGTGCCGGGATTACTTGAAGTTATTGATAGCCTAAGGATTCAAAACATACTAATTGGATCTACTACGGGTTATAATCATGAAATGATGGAAATAGTTTTAGAAGAAAGCAAAAAGAATGGCTTTATTCCAGACTGTGTTGTTAACGGCAGTATGGTATCTGCTGGAAGACCAGCTCCATTTATGATATATAAAAATCTTATTGAACTTGGTGTTTATCCTGCTGCTAATGTAATTAAGGTTGGCGACACTGTAGTTGATATTTTGGAGGGTGTTAATGCAAACGTTTGGAGTGTGGGAGTTATTTCTTCGAGCAACGAAATGGGGCTTTCTCTTGATGAGTTCAATTCTTTGGACCCGGGAAAGTTAGAGGAAATGAGAAACGGAGTAATTAAAAAGTACACTGACGCGGGAGCTCACTTTACTATAGATTCAATGGAAGAACTTCCGGAATTGATTAACGAAATAAATAATCTTATTGCTCAAGGCATTAAACCATAAAGAAAGCCGGGCAAGCTACTATTCTTGCCTGGTTTTCGTCATTTTATCTTTACTTAACCTCGTTTTAATAATTTAGTAATGCATGAATTAATGGGGACTTAACAGAAACAATAAAACCTCTCTATATATTTCTGCCACAAAATTTCAAAAATAATTCCCCGAAATAATCATGAAAATGTTACGTATAACGTTGGCAGCACTTTTATTTTTTTCTCAACCTTTGTTTCTATTTGCGGGCACCACTGGTAAGATATCCGGTTATGTAAAAGATAAAGCAAGTAAGCAAGGGCTTCTAGGTGTTTCAATTCAAATCGAAGGAACAACCCGTGGTACGCAATCGGATCCGGATGGATACTTTTCTCAAATCAATTTATCTCCCGGAAGTTATACTCTTGTGTTTCGATATATTGGTTATTCTAGCTTGAGAATAGCCTCTATAGAAGTAAATGTAGATAGAACAACAGTAATAAACGCAGAGATGGAGGAAAGTGCAGTTAATGTTGCAGAAGTTGTTGTGAACACAAAACGCCCTCCAATTCAAAAGGACAGAACTTACAGTGCTTCTGTAGTTGGAACAAAAACAATTGAAACTTTGCCTGTAACTTCAATTAACGAATTAATTGCCTTGCAACCCGGTGTTGTTAGCAGTGGCGGTAGTTTACACTTTAGAGGCGGAAGAAGCAGAGAAGTTGCTTATCTAATAGATGGTATTCCCGTTTCGAATTCATTTGATCAAGGCGGCGGCAATAATGTTAATGTTGAAAATTCTATGGTACAAGAACTGGAAGTAATAAGCGGAACTTTCAACGCTGAATATGGAAATGCGCAATCCGGTATTGTTAACATCATAACAAAAGGGATCACAAACGAGTTTTCCAGTTCTGCTTCGTTTTACACAGGCGATTGGCTTAGCTCCCACAAAGATATTTTTCTGGGAATTCAGAATTTCAATCCGCTTAGCGAAAAAGATTTACAGTTTAGCGTTGCCGGGCCAATAGCAACGAATTTGCTTTCATTCTCTGTTAATGGAAGATACAACAAAAGCGAAAGCATGAGCTGGTATGAAAGAAGATATAATGCGATTGATGGGTGGAAAATAGCCGCTTATCATAGATGGTTCAGAGAGCAAAGATCATCGGAATTAGGAAGCACACAAGGAATTCCAATACCGGATTCTTTGATGACCGGCAACTTAGAACAAGGTCCTTTGGCAAAGTACGATAACTTAACACTTAGCGGTAAAATAAATTATAACCCTCTGCCATCATTAGTACTTACATATCATACGTTTTTTAGTCTTGGAAAATCTTCCGGTACTACTGATAGATCAAGACGTTATCAGCCGGATGAAGTAAGTGAAGGACACAGCAATGCTAATCATCATTTCTTCACTATAAAAAATTTCCCGTCGGAAAAATTCTTCTGGAATATCGGGTTTTCATATCAACTTAACGATTACGAAAGCTACTATAGAAAAGATAATAAACTTGCTGAATATCCCGGCGATAACGGTATCCAGCCAATTAGTACTTCGACAGATGGCTTTTCTTTAGGAACTACATCCGGCTTCTATAGTGATGCTGAGGGAAAGAATTACAGAAAATTAATGTTGTTAAATGGAAGCCTTAACTGGCAGATTGATAAATATAATTTTGTTAAAGCTGGGTTTGAAGTTAAGAAACATGAAGTAAACACATACGGTTGGGGTTATGTAGAAACAAAAGAATGGGAAACTTACAAATGGCCGGTTTATGGCAGAGACAGCACTCTAACATTTGGAGATTACTGGACCCAACTGAAAGAATATTGGAGAACATGGGATTCCGAATTTGGAACAACTAAGTATAGAAAATATAGAGAAGATGAATATTATAACTGGCGAGACTATACAATTGAGCCTATTGAATACGCGTTCTATATACAAGATAAGATAGAATTTGGAGAATTAATTATTAATGCAGGACTGAGACTGGACGCATTCAATCCGAATGAAAGTGTTCCAATCAATTACAGAACAGAATCATATTTACTTGGAACAGAAGCCAATCTAAAAAAAGCAGAAACTAAAATTCAGTTAAGCCCGCGCTTTGGTTTGTCTTTCCCAATTTCCGATAAGGGAGTATTTCATGCTGCATACGGGCATTTTTTCCAGATGCCTAGTTTTGCAAAAATGTACAACGAACCACTTTACGCTTTAACAGCAATTCAACTTGAAGGTAGAACTTTAGGTAACGCTGATTTAAAACCGGAAACAACAATTCAATATGAACTTGGTTTGCAGCAGCAAATCTCCGATGACATCGCTGCTGATATTACAGCTTACTATAAAGACTATAAAAATCTTTTAGGTGTTGAAAACATTACCACTATTGATGCCGTTGCATACAAACGTTTCATCAACAGAGATTACGGATATTCACGCGGAATAACCTTAGGACTGAGAAAAACAAGTGGATTTGTTAATGGAGCGATCAACTACAGCTATTCATTTGCAAGCGGTAGTGCCTCTGATCCGGAAAAAATTAATTTGATCTATGCTTCAACGCAAATTGGGGGAGAGCCGTTTGCTTTTGTTGATAGAAAAATTCTTCCTCTAGATTGGGATCAGCGCCATACGCTTAATATGATTCTAAATTTCTCGCAAGTACAAAATTGGAATTTGAGCTTAGTAGCTTACCTAAACAGCGGTCAGCCCTACAGTCCAACTTTTATCGAAAAGTATGATATACTTGAACAAG
Source organism: Ignavibacteria bacterium (assembly GCA_027347545.1). Taxonomy (GTDB): domain Bacteria; phylum Bacteroidota; class Ignavibacteria; order Ignavibacteriales; family Melioribacteraceae; genus Stygiobacter. The sequence goes on from DAIEQT010000337.1 coordinate 4,433, forward strand.
AATACACAAATAGAGCTGAAAAGCCGGTAAAGTGGGGAGTTGATCTAAAGTTTCAAAAGCATCTGAAGTTCGGTTCAATATCAACAATTCTATTTATAAAAATTGACAACTTATTTGATACGCTGAATGAGAATAGCGTTTATTCTACTAGTGGAAATGCTTCGGAAAATATTCGTTTACCTGAAGTAGAAGCTTTAGAGAAAGAAAGACTTTTGCAAGAAAACAATTTTTCTCTGAATGAAATTGATGTTCGTCCTGAATGGTATTCTTCACCACGCAAAATTCAAATTGGTATTGAGTTATCCCTTTAATCCAGTAAAAAATTAAGAGATAGGTATTATGAAGCAATTATTGTCATTATCAACAAGATTATTATTACTACTGATGTTGGCTGTTAATACAAATGTTTTTTCCCAAGAAACAGATGCTGAAAAGAATAAAAATGCAGAACTAAAACCGGCTTATACAGGCTCACGCTCATATAATTACCAGTTGTCAAAATCTTCCGGTACTGCCGCAATAGGATTGGCAAAATATTTACGATTTGCTATACATGACGGCAACTTAATAACCGGTGGACTAATCAATTCCGGTTTAATGGCGTACCATTATGTTGGAGGTTCTCCTTTCTTATCATGGCCAAAAGGAACCAAGCAAGTTCAATATTTACATGGCGCAGTATTTTATGTGGCTGCCGAAGTTAAAGATGAAAAAGGAAACACAATCCACCTCGTTTCGGATAATTACCGCCGCGGTGGAGAAACATCTTTGGACCAATCTCATTTTTACGGCTTCATGCCACTTCCAAAGTATTTCAACAATCATCAACCTAATTCGCAAGAATGGGATATTAGCGGAATTCCGGAAGACGTAGGGACTGATGGTATTCCTAATACAAAAGATTTTGGAGAAGGTGATGGAGTATTACAAGCACAAGAAGATTCTAATAAAAACGGTATTCTCGATAACAGTTTGATTAACTCTGTTGGTTGGTTTGCAATTAGTCACAGAAAAGAAACATGGCCGGAATATTGGCCGCAAGGCAGTTATCCGGGAGATACTAGAAGTGCCGGCGTTAATCAGCCCGATATTAGAGCTGGTAAATGGAATGGAGAATATGGTGCGTACATCCGCGCAGATCAAGAGTCTTATTACGTAATGGAT
>DAIEQT010000353.1 GCA_027347545.1 Ignavibacteria bacterium
AATTCCAACCATTTCGCTAATTGCCGACAGCACTAAATATGAATCACAAAAACTTTCCCTTTCCTTTTCGTTAAATGATACAAGTGGAATAAACCGTAAATCAATCAGTGTTTTTCTAAACAAGAGTGAAACTGATTACCGGTTTGACAGGGATAAAAACATTTTAACGATTGAAGCAGAAAATCTTGCAGAAGGTGAATATCCGGTGAGAATTATTTGCGCAAATATGAATGGCAACCATGCATTGCCGTATTATAAGAGCATCGTTGTTACCAACGATGCCCGTGTCGAAATTCGCGATTAATTTATTGCAGCTTTAGCTCTATCAATTCTTTCGGTAACAATTTTGAAAGTTACCAGAGCTGCGATTGCAACTAAACCGATTGCTAAGAAGTAATACCAAATCATGTGCGCGTCTTGGTAATAAGCTGCTCGCTGTACTTCTGTTAATCCAGCTGGTAAAGTTTTAGGGTCGGGACAGTAGGCATCGAGCAAGAATCCGCTTAGAATAAATCCGGCAAGGGCGGAAACGAAATTATATAGATGGCTGAAGCCGAGATAAATACCCTCTTCACCTTTTGGTGCTTGCAAAGAAAAATATTCTAAGTATCGAGGAGAGATAAAACATTCCGCCAGACCTTGAATTCCAATTCCAATAATCATCATCAAAGTAAGCGGATGAAGTGAGACTAATCCGAAAACTGAAACAAGTTCGCCCGAAGCACCTTCGAAACTTTGTCCAAGCGACATCGCAAAAGCAGAGAAAGGCATAATTATCATTCCGATTAAAATAGAATTAACCGCTTTCCAGCTTCTCATCAATTGAGTGATTGCTACAACAAGAAGCACAACAATTAACGGATTTACATTAGCAAGCCACTCAGGCTTAGCACTTTCTCCAAGCAAGCGGATTACATACTTCGGCATAGAAGCGTAAAGCTGACCTTGTGTAATCCAAAATCCGGAAACAATTAATATCAAGAAAACTAAACGCGGTCTCTTTATAACTTTTACAAGAGTTTCTGCAATCTGTTTAACAGTTTTCTTTTCGCCGGCAAAGTTCTGGGGATTGTAAAAGAAAAAAGCAAACACAAGTGCAAACAATGCCATTGCTGCAGAAAAGAAATAAACATTCTCTAAACCAAGACCTTGCCGTATGTATGGGACAAAAGTTTTTCCACTAAAGGCGCCAATATTTACAATCCAATAGAAAAGAGAATAGCCGCGCGCGCGGTTATCTGCGGTTGTAGTTTTTGCAACTGTTCCGGTTATAAGAGGCTTGATAAATGATGCGCCAGCCATTACAATCAGCAAAAAGAAAATTACAATCATCTTAGAGTGAAACAATGCAAGAGCTAAATATCCAATTGTGAGAAGGGTAAAGGTTACAAGCATTCCATTTCGGAAGCCGATTTTATCAGCCGCCGCGCCCATAAAAGGAGTTAGAAAAAATATTCCAGCATAAAATACTCCGGCAATCACGCCGGTTTCTTTATCGCTAAAACCAACTATGTTCGTTAAGTATAAAGTTAGAACAATAAAAAAGCTGTAATAAGCAGCTCGTTCAAATAGTTCCATTACGTTGGCAATCCAAAAGTCTTTTGGAAATTTCCAACTGGTAGATTTTGTCTTTTCTGTTTGCGTCATTAGTCCTCATCTCAAAAAAATTTCGCCAAAGTTAGAAAAAAGAGTTCACCCGTCAAACCAATAAATTTTTACCAATAATTGAAGTAGAGAGCGGCATAAACTAACTTCCAATCCGTAAAATCATCATAAAGGAAAATCATGAAAATCTATTCTAAAAGTGATTTGAACAATTATTCACTTTCTCTCACATACGATGACATTAGTTTAATACCGACTGAAATATCTCGCGTTAAAAGTCGGACTGAAGTAAACATAAAATCAAGCTTTCTCGGTTCCGAATTAGCTGTACCTGTTCTGGCAAGTCCAATGGATTCCGTTTGTGGAATTGACATGGCTCGTGAATTAAACTCGCTTGGCTGCATCGGAATAGTAAATAGATTTGATTCTTCTCTCAAAGAATTATTTAAGGATGAAACTTCAAGCGACTGCATTCAAGCCGTTTCTGTTAGCTTAACTGCCGAAGAAGAACTGCTCGAAAAAATTGCCGAAAAGAAAATGCTTGTTTGTGTTGATACTGCCAACGCAAACAACGCTCATGTTCTCCGTAAGTGCGAAGAAATTAAAAAGAAGTACGATGTAAAAGTCATTTTAGGAAATGTTGCCGGCGGAACAACTCTTAAGAATCTTGTTGATGCAGGCGCTGATGCTGTTAGAATTGGAATTGGCGGCGGTAGCATGTGCACCACTTCAATCCAAACGGGAATTGGAATTGGGCAAGTTTCATCATTGCTTGATGTTTACTTTACACGTGCAGAACAAAAGTTAGATATTGCGTTGATTGCCGATGGCGGAATTAAATCTCCCGGCGATGTGGCAAAAGCAATTTCAGCCGGTGCCGATGTGGTTATGTTAGGTAGAATGTTAGCGGGTACAAAAGAAACTCCCGGCGAGGTGATTAAATACAACGATCAGCTTTGGAAAAAATATAGAGGCTCAGCATCGTTTGGCGTTAAGATGAAAAGCGAATTTATCGAAGGTGAAGAAACTATGGTTCCATACAAAGGTCCGGTGAAAAATGTTATCAACGCAATTTCCGATGGATTAAAAAGTTCGATGAGCTATTTGAATTGTGAATCTATAGATGAACTTAGGCACAAAGACCGTTTCGCGCTGCTTAGCACTAGCAGTTATTTGGAAAGGCTTCCAAAGAAATAAGCGAAAGGAATTAAGCTAAATCTTTGTTCGTTTCAATCGAAGTGAATTTGTAACAACAGAAACGGAACTTAAAGACATTGCCAAAGCTGCAATCATGGGATTTAGTAATCCGGCTGCGGCTAAAGGAATTAAGATTAAGTTATAAATAAAAGCCCAGAACAAATTTTGCTTGATGGTTCTGAGTGTTTGTTTGGAAAGAGTAATTGCCTTGGCAACATTTCGCAAGTCACCTTTTATCAAGGTAATTTGCGCCGTCTCAATTGCTACATCGGTTCCGGTACCGATTGCAATTCCAATATTAGCTTGAGCAAGTGCCGGAGCGTCGTTTATTCCATCTCCAACCATTGCAACAAATTCGGATTTGCTTTGAAGCTCTTTAACAATTTCTGCTTTCCCATCCGGAAGTACTCCGGCGTGAAATTCATCAAGATTAACTTTATATGCAATTGCTTTTGCAGTTTCGAAATTGTCTCCGGTTAGCATTACTGTTTTTATTTTCATCTTCTTCAGCTTCTCAACAGCTTCTAAAGAAGATTGCTTCAGCTGATCTTCGACAACAATTAATCCTTTTAACTCACCGTCAATCGCAATATGAATAATGGTTTTGCCTTCATTAGAAAAGTGAATTTCATTC
>DAIEQT010000386.1 GCA_027347545.1 Ignavibacteria bacterium
TGTGATTTCATTTTTTTGCAAGCCGAGTTTAGCAACAATATCTTTCTGAACTTCCGGAGTTGCGGTTGCAGTAAGCGCAATTGTAAGAGGATTATTCATCAGCACACGGAACTCCGCAATGCGGGAATAATCGGGACGGAAATCATGCCCCCATTCACTTATACAGTGCGCTTCATCCACAGCAAGTAATGAAATTTTAGTCTTGGAAATCGCATCGGTAAATTCCTTCTTGCGAAACCTTTCCGGCGTTACATAAAGCAGCTTTGCTTTTCCATCAACAAATTTTTGCAAGCGCTCTCTGCGTTGTTCAGGTTTAACTGTGGAGTTTATGAACTCAGCCGGAATGTTTTTCTTTTTGAGCGCATCAACCTGGTCTTGCATCAAAGCAATTAGCGGACTGATAACAATAGTTCCGCCTTCAAACAATAGTGCCGGAAGCTGGTAGCAAATTGATTTGCCGCCGCCGGTCGGCATTAGGACCAAGCAATGTCTCTGCTCATTCATCAGCCGGTTTATAATTAATTCTTGCTTTCCGCGGAATTCTTGATGCCCAAAATATTTGGCAAGTGCTTCTTTCGGTTCTAACATGGTTCCTTCACAGTAACAGAGTTGTTTTCTCCGCAAAGATACCAAATTGATGACGGATTGAGCCCAAAGTGAAGTATCTTTGCAATAACAATAGGTATAAAAATGTCGAAAGTGATTTTAAAGAAGAATGAAGAAAGACGAATAAGCCAAGGACATCTTTGGGTGTTTAGCAACGAAATACAGAACGTAGAGTGTACCTGCTTCGACTCGCGTCTCGCGAGGCGAGGAACGAAGAACGAAGAAGATAAAATAGAGAATGGTGAGATTGTTGAAGTCGTCGATTCCCGTGGAAATTTTGTTGCAAGTGGATTTTACAACGCCAATTCTTTGATAGCAGTCCGCGTAATATCCAAAGAGGAAAAGTTTTCTGTTGAAGAATTGATTGAGAAACGAATTTTATCAGCTTACAATTACCGCAAATCAGTTTATCCAAACCGTGATTCATTCCGTTTGATTTTTAGTGAAAGTGATTTTTTGCCCGGACTTATAATTGATAAATACAATGATACATTTGTCTTACAAGTTTATTCTGCTGGAATTGAAAAGAATATTGGATATGTAATCGAAACTCTTAAATCCAAGCTGAATGCAAAAACTATTTTAACTAAGCACGATGAGTATTTCCGAACGCTGGAAGGTCTTCCGGTTGAAGATTCCGTTTATGTTGGTGAAACCGGCGAAGAAATTATCTCTGATGGTAAACTGAAATACAAAATAAATTTTGAGAAAGGTCAGAAAACCGGCTTCTATTTTGATCAATGTGATAACCGAGAATTCTTTGGCAAGTTCTGCAAAGATAAAACGGTTTTAGATTGTTTCTGTAACTCAGGGGGATTTGGTTTACACGCCGCAGCCAATGGAGCTTCCAAGGTTACATTTGTAGATTCCGCTGCTAATGAAATTGAAAATGTGAAAAACAACCGCGCTCTAAATGGCTTCACTAATGAAGCTGAATATGTCTGCTCTGATGTATTCGATTACCTGGAAAAGTGTGTAGCAGAGAAGAAGAGTTTTGATGTTGTAAATATTGATCCGCCGGCATTTGCCAAGAGTAAAAAGAATCTTCCGAAGGCAATTAAAGCTTACGAAAAGCTAAACCGCCTTGCTCTGGAAGTTGTGAAAGATGACGGATTTGTTTTTTCATCTTCTTGTTCGCATCATCTAAAAAAAGAAGACTTTGTTGATGCAATCCGGGCGGCGGCAGTAAAAGCCGGTAAAAATATTCAGTTGGTTTACACAAACGGAGCTTCGCTGGATCATCCGTCTCTTCCGGCAATGAAAGAAACAGAATACCTCAAGTTCCATGTAATTAGGGCGTGTAGATAAGGGGGCTTCTAAAAACCCCAATATTCTCCGCGGGCTTTGCGAATTCTCTGCGTTCTCTGCGCTTGTCCGCCGATTTATGGCGTGAGTAAATATTTTCAAAAGTTGGTTTTTAGAAGTACCCATAATAATATCCTTTGAAAAAGTAAAGGAACTTGCAAAATGGCTGACGTCAAAACTTTAGAAATCTATCCTTCTATTTTGCGTTACATTAATGCCGTACGTCAATATTTTGAAATTGACAGTGTGTTCCTATTTGGTTCATATGCAGCCGGTCTTGCTTCCAGCGATAGCGATATTGATTTAGCAATTATATCAAAGTCCTTTAGTGAAAACCGTTTTAACGATAATGTTGTTCTTGGAAAGCTAACATGGGGCATTGATACTAGAATTGAACCAGTTGGATTCACACCAGAAGAGTTCCAATCACGCTTATTAGCCCTCGAAATACAAAAGAAGGGCTTGAAAGTTCCTCTTAACTGATTAGAATCTATTTGGATGGAAGTTATTAACCAAATCTGCTTCCGGTTTTTTATATTTGTTCCGCTAAATCTAAACTTTAACACATTTTAACATTTTTTTCGAAACCGAAAATCGTTTCGGTTTGTAGAAGGCACACGAAATTAAAAAATCAGTGAGGGAAACCTTGGATATTACAGCACTTAACGAAAAAATCAGAAAAGAGAGCGAGTTCATAGACGTTCTGTTTACCGAGATTGGCAAAACCATTGTTGGTCAGAAACAAATGCTCGAACGTCTTGTAGTCGGATTGCTCGGTAACGGACACGTTTTACTTGAAGGCGTGCCGGGATTGGCAAAGACACTTGCAATTAAATCACTCGCCTCAGCAATGAAAGCTAAATTCCAACGCATACAATTTACGCCAGACCTTCTTCCTGCCGATTTGCTTGGAACGATGATTTATAACCAGAAGGATGGAAACTTTGCCATCAAGAAGG